>NZ_QPIP01000050.1 GCF_003344345.1 Wolbachia endosymbiont of Cylisticus convexus
ACATAATCTTAAATATCTTTATCTCTCGGATCTTACTTTCTACTCTCATTCTAAATGATTTCTATTATGCTCTTTCTGCTCTGGAGTTAATGGCTTTTTACGATACTTTTTATATGGAATTATAACATTGCTTTGCAATTTTTGCCAACCTTGATATCCAGAATCGGCATATTTTATGCTATCGAGTGGTAGATATTTTTCTTGTTTCCTTATGCGAAAATCGCTCACGATATGACTTTGACACTGATAAAATTCTTCCTCCTTCTTCGATAATAATCTCAGTTTTCATAGTGTTGGTTCTTTTTTTTCCTGAATATGATTTCTTCCGTTTTTTACTATCTTCTGGCCTCTGTATTTGCTGTTCTGTAACATCAGCCAGAATTTTCAGTATTTTTTCTGGTGTCATACTTCTATCTTTTGTTATAGTCACTTTTTTGGCGAGTAATGGCTCTATTCTCTTAAGTAACCTACATACATTTGCGTTGTGCACATTGAATAGGCATCCTAAAAATCTATGTGTTATGTAAGTGCGATAGTACAAAATTACACAAAACAACTTATCTTCCAGAGTTGGTAGTTTTTATCTTCTACCATGGCACTTTTTCTGTTTTTCAAGTTTTTCCCATCCAGACCTCACTTTTTCCACTACTTTTTCGAACTCCTCTATAGTTAAACCTGTTATATTACGAAAGTTTCTTCGGTGTTTCCTCATATTATAGTAACTAAAGCTCATTTTTTACCTTACTCAATCTGCTGATTCTTCTTCTACCTCTCTCCCATCATTTTTTCAATCACCTTTTGCAGCAGGTCTTTTGTATGTTTTTACCCACCTGCTTAGCCGCTAATACCCAAATCTCTTCCTATTTTTGCTGATGATTGACCTGTTTCTTTTTCCAGTCTTCATTTTTGCATTCTGCTGTATATTCTCTTCTTTTTGTCATATCACACCTCTTTGAAAAAACTTCTTAACTTCCTCTCTACTTTTTCTGGGTAAGGTCAGTTATTTGCAGAAAAACCAGGATACGGAAGAAGAAGGGTGAGCATAATAGGGGCGCTAAATGATGGGCCATGGGTAATTGAAGAATATTGTAATAGTGGGATTTTTGAGGCTTATGTCGAGAACGTACTTATTCCGATATTAAAGCCTGATAATTCTTGATAATGCAAGCTTTCATAAATCTGAAAGAACCAGGAAGCTAATAGAAAATGTTGGATGTAAAGTTCTATTTTTGCCCCCATACTCGCCGGATTTAAACCCAATTAAGAAATTATGGTTTGCCATCAAACATGCGATAAGAAAAGCTCTACCAAGCTTTTGGCCTGATATTCATTCTACCATTGATTTTGTCTTTCAGTGCTCGGGGAAACCCTACTTCGGTTAGCTATAGAAAGTTTTTTCTCGCGACTGAAACAAATATTCGGATTTAATTTTCGTAACAAATCTGAGGTTAATTGTGAGAAGGAACTGCTACTCAAGTGTTATTTGCTTAACAAATTTACTGATATTGGCATGGCTAAATTTGAGATAGCTTCATGAATTTATTGTACGTTACCTACTATCCGAAGAGCGATGCAACAAAGCCATTCCAGCGTTACGCGCTGGAATGACAACTTAAATTGTTCATAAAATTTGTTTCGGTACACCTAATTTGGGTTAGCTATAGCAGATATTGTTTCAATTTATGCAGTTGACTTTATGCTACTTATAGAATACGCAACAACTAAAAAAATAGCAAATTCTCTATAACTTGAATATAATCTTAGCTTTACCTAAACAGAAAATTTAATGGATTATATCTTAATGTCTCTTTCCTTACCATTTTTTATTACTGAGAATTATTTGTTAATTACTGCGTTGATCCCACTTTTAAATGCATTAGCTATTTTTTTTACTAGTAAATGGCCAAGAGTAAGCAGTAGCGTTACTGTTGCTTCTTCTATGCTTCTATTTGCGTATACATCTCTATGCACTTTATATTTGGTGTATGGTGATCATTCTCAATTTATTCTCATGGACTTTGGTAGTAATTTGCATATTAGTTTAAAGCTAGAGTCTAGTGGAGTAATGTTCAGTTTATTAATATCATTTTTGTGGGTACTAACCAGTATATATGCAATATGTTATATGCGAAATAACTATGCTGATAATAATCACTCAAGTTTTCTATGCTTTTTTTCAATATCAATTAGCTGTGCAATATTTATTGCTTTTTCTGGAGATTTGCTCACTACATTTGTCTTTTATGAGCTTCTAACTATTAGTACATACCCTTTAGTTACTTACAACTCAACAAATGAATCAGTAGTTGCAGGACGCTATTACTTTGGTTTACTATTTTTCTCTTCTTTAGTGTTATTTTTTCCTGCAATAGGTCTTTTATATAATGAATTTCATACTTTAGACTTTGTGGATGGTGGAATATTCAAGTTTGATACTTCACTCATCACTTTTATTGCAGTGTGTTTTGCTATGCTGATTTATGGAGTAGGAAAAGCTGCGTTAATGCCAATGCATTTTTGGTTGCCAAAAGCAATGGTTGCACCAACTCCTGTAAGCGCGCTACTACATGCTGTTGCTGTTGTAAAATCAGGAGTGTTTATCATCATAAAAGTTATATTATACACTTTCGGCGTCGATAATATGCAACATTTTGCACAGCAAAGTTGGCTTGCTGGAGGGTGGCTTCCGTACGCTGCTGGATTTACTATTATTACTGCATCATTGATTGCATTAAAACAAAAAGAATTAAAGAAATTGCTTGCTTACTCTACCATCTCTCAGTTGTCATATATTATATTGTTCGCTTCAATTTTTAGTGAATTCAGCATGAAGATTGCAATTTTTCAATTAATTTGCCACGCGTTTGCAAAAATTACTTTATTCTTTGTTGCAGGTAGCATAATAACGAAAACGGGTGAAAAATATATAGATAGAATTCACGGTATAGGACGCAGTATGCCAATTAGCATGATAGCATTCACTATAGGTGCATTGTCCATGATAGGAGTACCTCCTGCTCCGACTTTTTGGAGCAAATTTCTCATCTTTCAAGCTGTTTTCAACTCTAGTAATGTAACACTTTCTGTGTTTATAACTCTAGTGTTAATTGTTAGTACTATACTCAATGCTCTATACTTTTTACCAATAATTTACAACGCCTTTTTCTCAAAGCCTTCTAGAAATTATTTTATTAAAAGGACACCAATGCTTCTAGTTTTACCTCTAGTTATTACTGCTATATGCACTTTAGTTATTTTTTTAGCTACCAAATAATGTTATAAATATAATCATTTATATTTATAACTATTAACAGTAAATTTAAGTGGCACTATGCCAGCTAGAGTTGCTTTTATATTTGACAAAGTGAAGCTAACCTCCACAATATAATCTTTCATCTTCTTATTTTGCTCAGCTGTAAAAACTACAGTAGCGTTTCCAGTAAATGTAACTAAGTTCTTGGTCGATCGGTTAATAGATAGTGTTGTTACGTTTATGTTGGTAATTTTTCTTGTGGATGAAACAGCTTCATTGTTCACTTTTTCCTGAAAATCTTGATAGATTTTATATATAGAATTATTTCTTATAAAATTTTCTTGATACTTTGGCTCAACAGTCTGAGAGGACTCGTATGTTTCAATATATTTACTTATTAAATACCTTGCTATGGAAGTGTACTCATCTTCTTTTTTACTAAAACTAAGTTTATGTATTGCAGAAAACTCATCTTCTGTGTGGTTCATATACTTCACAAAATTTAAATCTTTTTTAATAGGAAGTAATAGATATATGTTTAGTAGTAATAAACATAAGCATGCTAGGAGAAGTAACGCTATTAACGCCATCCAAGATCTTTCTACAACGCAGAACAGGTATCTGTGGCAATACCATTCTACTGCTTTTCTGAAATAACTTTTGTTTTCTACTGACTTAAGCAATTTATCTTCCATAACACAATGTTACCAAACCCAATTATAACAACAATAAGACTGGATACTCTAAAAAAACTTTAAAATATGTCTAAATTTTCCAAAATAGGATGAATTATTATATCACCCTGTTCTGCAATAAGGTGAAATTTATCGATTTTGCTCACATCTAAATTTATCATTTTTACACTGAAGTTTTCGGGATCATAAGTATTGCTTTCTGCACTTTTGTGGTAATTATAGTAGTGTAATTTATTTTGATCATCAAAATAACCAAATTCATCAGCAAGGGTTCCCACTTTACCACTTTTGACTAGCTCAAATAAATTAATTACATGGTTTTCAGATCCAGGCTCAATAGGACCTTCTGTAGCAAAAAACTTGGGTGCGTGACCAACGTATTCCTTAAGTTTTAGATTATGAGTCTTTTTTACACTACCAAAATCCACGAATTTATATTCATCTGAAAGATCAGAATATTGTGGATCATACTTTTTATATTCAAAAAACTCATTACCTAAAAAATTACAAAACGTTAGTTTATAGTCATTATGATTAAGTTTAACGACTTTAAGATAATGAAAACCTCCAGGAATCTTTACTTCTTCTTTCGTAATATGATTAAGTACGACTAGATCGCCACTGAGCATACGATAGCCAATTTTTGGCAAAGTAGCTATATTGATTGCCTTGTTTAGCTTAAAATTTGCCTCATAGATGCCACTTGATAGCTCCTTCCCTTTTTCTAAAGTGACGTCTTGGTCTAAGGCTGTATTCTTGATTAAACTCAATTCTTTCTGCATGTTCAATATGGTTCTTGTTAAAACTTCTATTGATTGCCATACAGTTAATTTGTTATCAGTCAAGTTATATATTTTAAGTATTAAATTAGCAGAATTTTATCATGAATTTATGTTAAAAGTATTATATTTTTGTGTCATGATGTTAACTACATTAGCTAAAACGTGTTTTTTATCTAAGCGGAATTGCTTTGCGGCAACGAAGAGTTCATCTATTTTTTTCCACTGACTCAGCAGAATTTCAACATCATTTACTTCTCTCTTTATCTTTTCTAAAATGGAGATTTGAATTATATACGATGCTAGTTCTAGCTCAATTTCACTATTGATTATTTTGCTAATTATATCAGAGTTATTTAGATTACGGAAAAGTGTATAAAAATACTTATGTGACTCATAAACACCACTATTTAGTGCATCAATTATCATTCCTGGCATTCCAGGAAATAAAGTAATGACTTCACCAAATGTTTTATCGTCAAATTTACATTGAGATAAAACAACTTGCTTTGTTTCATCATAAGTTAATGGAAGTAAATTCAGCTGAAAACACCTACATCGAATGGTAGTTTGTATATCATATGGCTTGTGGCTAATTATAAGTATTTTGGAATTTTTTGGCGGCTCCTCTAATATTTTCAATATTGCGTTTTTAGCATTATTAGTCATTGCTTCTAAGCTATCTATTATAGCTATTTTATATTCTGATTGAATAGGACTTAAGTGCAGAAAGTCTTTCATTTCTCTCACCTTTTCTACTCCTATTGTATCGCCTTCAACAATGTGTAAGTCCAATCCTGCTACGTCATAGTTTTTTGTAAGAAACCAGTTAGAAAAGGATTTTGCAAGTGTTGCCTTTCCTATACCTTTTTTACCACAGATCAGCCAAGATTGAACAGATAAGTTGTTCGTTATTTTTTTTGCTTGGGTGTGGCCTGTTACTTTTTTCATTCTTTCTCCTGTAGATCTTAGTTTGAAAATACGTTATCTATTGTTTGTAATGAAATTTTACCTTTCCTTAAAACCTTAACCTTATCTCCAGTTAAGTCAATAATAGTAGATTCTATACCAGAAACTAGTTCATCATCCTCAATTACTGCAGATAAGTGTTGCTTAATAGATTGAGGTATATCGCTTGCTTTGCATATGCTTTTTTCTCCTGAAATGTTAATACTAGTTGCAACTATTGGAGTTTTCAGTTCATTTAATATTGAAATCGCAATAGGATGATCAGGAATTCTTATGCCTATGCTACCTTTAAAGAATTCATTTGGTAATATGTTGTTGTTTTCAAGCGGTAAAATATAGGTAATTGGTCCAGGAGAAAAGTAGTTTATTAAATCAATATATCTTTCCTTTACCTTTGCTATTTTTGTCAAATTGTAAACATCACTAACAAATATAGAGAGTTGCTTATTTTGAGAACGCTTCTTGGTCTGATATATTTTTTCTATAGATTCATTATCTAGCGCATTACAAGCAAGAGCATATACTGTTTCTGTTGGAAAGCATGCTAACAAATTATTCTTTATTGCGTTTGTTACTTCAAATACCATATAGCTAAAACTTATGTTTATAATAGCTTTTCGCTGCACGTTAACAATTGAAATACCGAAAATGAATCATATCTAGCATGCATTAATTACTATGTTGCATACTTACAGTAAATTTTATCAGCAACTGCTCATTTTTACAACAGATCTGCTACAACCCGAACTCCTCATTAATTTTATCAACTATTGCCTGTGGTGGATCTTCTCCCCATCCTGAGTATAAAATCTCTCCATAGTCTGCAACATCTATAGAGCCAGTTCTGCTTTTTGCTAGAAACATTTCTCTTTTCTCTTTATCAATTAATACATAGTGCCAAGCTGATCTTCCACGGTCTTTACCACGGACTAAGTATATGAGATCTGATCTACTTCTTCTTGTTGCATCAGCAAAGGATCTTTCATTGATAGTCCTGCTTTTGCTCTTTATACCACCACTTTCAGAAAAAGCTTCCTTAGCTTCAGCTTTTTTGCTTGCCAATTCAGAAATTTTTCCTTTTGCTCCTAGAGCACGTTCCTTAGTGTTTTGAGACGAATACTTACTGGAAAAACCTTCTCCTGTATTGTCAGGAGTCCTGTTTGTGAAGCGCTTAGTGAATGAGTTATTGTTATCGTTTTCTGCCATAAAAATCTCCAAATTTTAGATTGTAGGATCCAAATTTTTACTACACCCTATCATAGGTTAATTAAATTAATATAAATGAGAGATAATATAGTAATTATTACAGGAATTACCGCCTCAGGTAAATCAGAATTATGTGATAATCTGATAAAAAAGCATAAAAACATTAGCATAATAAACTGTGACTCAAAGCAGGTATACAAAAAATTCCCATAATTACCGCTCAACCACCAAGGCAAGAAAAATTTTATAAACTATACGGTTATGTTTCAGTAAGAGAAAATTATTCTGTGGGTCTGTGGTTAGAGGATTTAGAAAAAGAAGTTAATCATGCATTAGAAAATGCGCAAATACCTATTATAACTGGAGGAAGTGGGCTTTACATCAGCAGCTTAATCAAAGGCTTATCATCAATTCCACAAATAAGCTGGGAAGTGAGAAAAAACGTAAGTGAACTTAGGAAAAATTTAAGTAAAGAAGAGTTCCACAAATTAGTGCTAAGCAAAGATCCAGGGATTCAAGGTGAAATATTTATTAATGACTCGCACCGTCTTTCAAGAGCACTTGAAGTTATTACTGAAACTGGCAAGTCGATTTTTGTATGGCAAGAAAATAGGCAGCCTCCTTTATTCAATAATTTTAAGGTATATACAATTCTACCTAAACGTGAGGACATATACCGAAAAATAAATTCTCGTTTTATTAGAATGGTTGAAAATGGAGCAATTGATGAAGTAAAAAACCTACTTAGCATGAACCTATCTCCAAACTTACCAGCTGTGAAAGCACATGGAGTGCCAGAAATTATAAAATACTTAAAAGGTGAGATTACTTTAGACGAAGCAATACAAATTGCTCAAATAAACATAAGGCACTACGCAAAACGCCAGTACACCTGGTTTAAAAATCAATTCCCAAATTCTGAAGTGATTGATTGTGCAAATAAGCTAACGGCGCTTGAAATATTTTAATTGTTAGTTTCAAGGTGTATTTCCATGTTCATTGCTATGAATGGGCAGATCTACATCTTCGAGGTGACTCATCGGACCGCCTAAATCGTGCTCTATTTCTACTTCAAACTTAAATCCTAACTTCTCGCAAAATTTGTAGAAATATTCTTTAATGATATCAAATAAACTTCTGCCATCAATTTTGTAATCTCTCAATTTTCGAGGAACAGTAAGTGACAATTTGCCATCTTTATATATTACATCATCTTTTCCATCTTGAGATTCAAGTGTAAATTCCAGTGAGCTGGATAGGTCACATACCTTGTCACCGCATTTACCGTCACTTCTTTGGAAGAGTATTGGTAATGTCATATCAGATCTAACACTCACATTATTTGGGCTAATACAGTCAATACTTATTACTTTTTTGGGATTTGCCATCATGAATGAATGTTGGAAGAGTTCATATTGAAACTCTGCATGTACAACAGCTTCATATCCTGCTTGATTACAATTGGTAACTAGTTCCTCTAAGATAGAGTCACTTGGAACTTGAACTTTAGCACGTTCAAATATTTCCTTGAAAACTGCTTTTGCAAATGGTCGATAATTTCCGTTCTCTTCCTTTTGTAATAGGTGAGCATAATTTGTACCTAGATTGTAAAATTCTTCAAATTTCTTTTTGTATTGGTCAGCTTTTTTATCATCAGGAGTTTTTTCGTTTTTGGAATGTTCATCCCAAGCTTTTCTAAGCCCATTTTCCTTAGCTCCTTCTGTTAAAGCAAAAGTTAAAGTGCTATCTATACTTTTTTTGTTAACAATAAAGTTCATTCTGTGAAAATCTAAGAACATTGTTTCACCAGAGTGTGCTTTATCATTATTTTCACTCACTCTTAACATGCTAAAATTAAACTTTTCTGCCTGAGCTTTTAGCGTAACTAATGGATTTTCCTTTTTTTCTGATTTAGAGTTGTTCATTATTAACACTTTGATATGAACTGCTAATAGTATAATAATACACAAAAATAGTTAATAAGTCAATAAAATATTGCATAGCTTGACTATAGGGTGACAGGATTTTAGTAAGGCTCTATTATGGATAAACTGTTTTATATAGTATGGAGCAACCAGATATACTGATTTTTCTGAGCAGCAAACTAGGAAATATACCTAAGTTTCATTCTGCAATATTACCTAAACTTTGTGGTGGAGATAGAGTAATGGACTTGCTGTTTTATAGGCCGCTCAGTTATGTGGATAGAAGTAAATCGCTACTTGACGCACAAATTGGAGAATTTACAACTTTCATGGCAAAAGTTTATGAGCATCAACCGCCCACTTTTAGAGGGAGGCCATATAAAGTAGTTGTCGAAAGTGAAAGTCAGTATGTATTTATAGTCTTTTTTAATTACTCAATTAAATACTTGCATAAACTATTTCCAATCGGAGCCAATGTAATCATCAGTGGGAAACTCGAAAAATTTGCTGAACATTGGCAAATTACTCACCCAGATTACGTGTCACTTAACATCAGCCAATTTGAAGAAATAGCTCGTGTAGAACCGGTTTACCAATTATGTCGTGGTATTACTAACAAGAGAATTAGAAACATAATAAGCTCTAACCTAAAAGATTTGCCAGACTTGCCAGAGTGGATAGATGGAACATTAATCAAGCAAAAGAAATGGCTGAATTGGAAAGAAAGCATCATAAGATTGCACAGACCAAGCTCATTGGCAGAAGCAGAAGTTTGTAGAGAAAGACTTGCTTATGATGAACTATTTGCGTATCAGCTGGCACTAAAATTTGCAAGGGAAAATCATGTAAAAAAAGGGGGAAGGGAATTTGTCATATTGAGTAAATACAAAGAGCAAGTCTTAAATGGATTGCCGTTCCAATTAACAAATGATCAAATTCGAGCGATAGATGAAATCGCAGAGAGACAAAAATCAAAATACCGCATGGTAAGCCTGCTTCAAGGTGATGTTGGTAGTGGCAAAACTGTAGTTGCACTCTTTGCGATGCTGAATGTGGTAGAAAATAATATGCAGGCAGCTCTAATGGCACCAACTACTATTTTGGCGGAGCAACATTATAATTGGATCGAAGAAGCTCTATCTTGTACTGATATAAAAGTTGCTCTGCTTACTGGTAAAACTTCGCGCAAGGAAAGAAGGACTATCATGAACGAACTTGCAAGTGGTGTTTTAAATATAGTGATTGGCACTCATGCACTATTTCAAGCCAACGTTACGTTTAAAAATTTAGGGCTTGCAGTCATAGACGAACAACAGCGATTTGGAGTGATGCAGAGGAATCGCTTGGTAGGAAAAGGAGAAAATCCCGATATACTTTTTGTTACTGCAACTCCCATTCCAAGAACCTTGCAGCAAGCTATGTATGGAGATGTTGAATGCTCAATTTTAAAGGAAAAACCCAAATCTAGATTGCCAATAAAAACTGTCACTATGAACATCAAGAAAGTACCGGATATCATTAAAAAACTGAAGGATGCTATAAACAGGGGCGAAAAAGCATATTGGATTTGTCCATACATAGAAGAAAACGAAGAACTCAATATTGCTGCAGCAGAAATGCGCTTTCAGGAATTACAAAAAACATTTTTTGATAAAATTAGCATAATACATGGAAAATTGACTCAGGAGCAGAAAGATCAAGTTATGTTTTCCTTCAAGAGGAATGAATTTTCTCTCCTAGTTTCAACTACTGTAATAGAAATTGGTATAGATGTACCAGATGCAACTATTATGATTATAGAGAATGCAGAACAATTTGGGTTATCGCAATTACATCAGTTAAGAGGTAGGGTAGGACGAGGAAATAAGCCGTCTTTTTGTGTACTGTTATACGACAATCTAAGTAAAAGCTCATCCTCAAAATTAAAGATCATGTGTGAGTCGCAAGATGGATTTTACATTGCTGAAAAGGACATGATGCTAAGAGGTAGTGGAGATATCTTAGGCATAAAGCAATCAGGATACATGGAATTTAAATTTGCTGACCTATATAAGGACAGAGAGTTGCTCAATCTTGCGTATAACAATGCAAAGGGCGTAATGGCTGATTTTGAATTACTGCTTGATATGTTCGAATATAGGAGTAGGCTGCATTTTTCAAAATTTCAGTAGCTTGCACTATCTTCTGAGCCATAACCTTCATCAATAGAAACCACTTGACAAACGGGAGTATTCAACAAACCATATTAGTCAAGTTAAGGAAAAATAAGAGTGAAGAGGATAGAATAATAAGGTGTAAGTTCTCCCCGATACATTTTTAGTGAGAGAAGCAGCAATGAATAAAATAACTCGCTCATCAAAGAACCTCAATGAATTTTTAATGAAAAAGCAATCGATTAAGATAGAAAATACACCTACGACAATGTTGCCAACAATTTAAAACTTGAAAAAAGTATTTCCAGAAAACTTTTATGTCCAAAAGTAAGAGCTCCATTTATTTATGACGCTAATGACGAACTAATTATCAGCTTTAATGTAGTGGATTAATAATGAGCATATTATTTAAATGGAATGTTATGAACAGTAAAGAAAGATTTGCCATACGAGTTAGTTATGAACCTGATAGGTTGGCAGAGGTATATTTATTAGACGCCTACACAAAATTAATGCCAGTGCTAAAGTATTCAGTAAATGCAAATAAAAAAGAACTTCAAGGAGGATCAAATGTTAACAGTAAGCTTATATGCAAGAGTTTCTTCAGAAAAACAAGTACAAGAGAATACGATTGCAAGTCAACTTTCAGCTTTAGAAAATAAAATTAAAGCAGATGGGCATGAATTGCTAGATGAACATAAATTCGTTGATAATGGCTATAGTGGATCTAATTTAGTTCGTCCTGCCTTAGAAAAATTACGTAATAAAGTAGCAGAAGGTAAAATTGACATAATCTATATTCATTCTCCTGATCGTTTATCGCGTAAATATGCATATCAGATGGTTTTACTTGAAGAATTACAGAAAGCAAAAGTAGAAGTAATTTTTTTAAATAATCAGATTAATGATAGTCCAGAAGCTCATTTATTGTTACAAATGCAAGGTATGATAGCAGAATATGAACACACAAAGATTACTGAAAGATGTCGTCGAGGAAAAATTTATGCAGCTAAAAAAGGTAGTGTAAATGTAATGTGTAGAGCTCCTTACGGCTACCGTTATATAAATAAACAGATGGAAGGAGGGCAAGCTCGGTTTGAAGTTCATGAAGAAGAAGCGGAAGTGGTTCGTAAGCTATTTTCTTGGATAGGCAGAGAAAGAATGAGTGCTGGAGAAGTATGTCGCCAGCTAAATACCATGTCTATCATGTCAGCGAAGGGAAAATGCTGGAATAAAGGCACGCTTTGTGGTACACTAAAAAATCCTGTCTATAAAGGACAAGCAGCTTTTGGTAAAACAAAGGTAGGTGCAAAGCTGCCGCAAATAAGACCATACAAACATTCCTGTGAACAACCTAAAAAGAATAGTTCTACCTATCGTGTTGAAAGGGAACATTGGATTTACATTCCAGTACCTAAAATAGTTGATGAAGATTTGTTTGATATAGTTCAAAAGCAATTAGCTGAGAACGCAAAAAGGCAAAGAGCAAGACAAATAGGAACAACTAATCTATTGCAAGGCTTATTGGTATGCAAGCGTTGCCAGTATTCTTATTATGCTAAAAGATATGGCAAGTCTCAAAAAAAATGTTATCGTTGTATTGGCGCAGATGCTTACCGTTTTGCTGGTAATAAGATTTGTAATAGTAAAACAATTCGTGCTTCTACATTAGAGACAGCTGTGTGGGAAGAAGTTAAAAGCCTATTAAAAAATCCAAACAGAATTTTAAAGGAATATCAGCGTAGGCTTTCAGAACTTCAAAAATCACCATGTGATCAAATAACTGATTCACTTAAAAAACAAGATGATAAGCTGAAACAAGGCATTTCAAGACTTATTGATAGCTATACTCAAGGGTATATTAGCAAAGAAGAATTTGAACCACGAATTAAAGCAGCAAAACAGAGCTTAAAAATAGTTGAAGAGGAAAAGAAAAAAATATTCAATC
>NZ_QPIP01000051.1 GCF_003344345.1 Wolbachia endosymbiont of Cylisticus convexus
GTATAAGAGACAGCTCTTGTACTGTGCCTACAAGTTGGAATGCTAGGTGTAAATTCTCCATACATTCTGTCGAACCCTTGCTCATTCCAAGTCAAATTCCGTGCATTATTACAATACTGTAAAAACTCTTTAACATTATCGTTACTGCCAGACTTTTTGATATAGGCAAGTGCATATCTTTCTAAAACACTATTATGCATAAAAGTTCTCCTAAATATTAAGATTAAATTAATAAATATTTATTATAACAAAGTAAAGTTTACTTGTCAAATCAATCATAATCCAACCAATATCCTTTCCACCAGTTCTTTGACTGTCGGTACGTAGCCATTCTCATAAAATGGGTCTTGCTTAAATCTGTACACATTGTGTCCAGAAAACATGAGTTCATTTTCAATATTACCGTCATGTATAATGTTTTGCAGTGTCTTTTGTATACAAAAACTCCTTGGATCTGGTTTTCGTCCTGTTGAATGGTCACCGTGATCTTTCCAATTACTAAACAGGCAATGGCTTAAACATCCCATGCAATTGATTTGATCTTGTCTTATCTCCGCAAATTTGCTTGGTGTCACAAAAATAACAGTCGTATCTGGAGTTTTCATTGCCTCTGTATAACCTGCTTTAGTCCATGTATTTGCTAGCTCTTTGCCTTTTGCAGTAAGGTAAATCTTTCTACCTCTGCTACCAATTGCAAATTCATCATTAAACTCTCCGCTTGCACTTTCTGAAAATTTTATTTGGCGCGAATTCCGTTCCTGTAGCTCATGTATGAAGTTATTTTTTACTGCAGATGAGTAGAACCCTGTTGGACTAAATTTATTTAAAAATACATCACCTTCTTCTAAAGTAAGTAGCTTCTTTTTCCACTCTGTAGAAATCGGACTTTCTTTTGTTAAAAGTGGACGAGTGCCAAATTGAAAAGCTATTGGTCCGATTTGTAAATTGTCAAACCAATGTTCCCAATCCTTCAAATGCCACACTCCCCCCGCCATAACAATTGGCGTTTCAGAAAGACCAATCTCATTCATGAAAGATCTAAGCTCTGCAACTCTTTCAAATGGAGCCTGCGGTAATTCTGGATCTTCACTATTACTCAAGCCATTGTGACCACCAGCAAGCCACGGATCCTCATACACTACTCCACCAAGTAAAAAGGAAGATACTTTTTGGTAAGCACGTTTCCATAATGCTTTAAAAGCGCGTACCGATGAAATAATAGGGTAATAATAAACTTGATATTTAGCTGCAATTTCTCCGAGTCTGTAAGGCATACCAGCACCGCAAGTGATGCCATGAACTAAGCCTTTTGCTTTTTCTAATATGCCATGAAGCACTTGTTCTGCTGCCCCCATTTCCCAAAGCACATTCATATGTACTCTCCCACAGCCTTTTGATATTTCATTCGCTATTTTTGCTTGACTAACTCCAGCCTCGATACTATACTCAATTAATTCCTTATGTTTTTCATTTCTTGTTTTACCTTTATAAATCAGTGGTACTAACTCGCCGTTGTCATCGATAAGTTTAGCATTTGCACCAGAAAACGTACCAACAGCATCTGCTGCAGCAAATGCCCCACTTGATCTTCCATCACTGATTGCAATGCCTTTGCCGCCCTCGATGATTGGCCACACTTCTTTCCCTGAAATCACTATCTTTTTTATCTTATTTTTCAAAATTTCCTCTTAATCTTTCACTCTATTTTACTTGATTACTAAAAAAATAATAGCTTTTCTTTTAATGCACATACATTCAGTTTTAAGTAGACATAACAGCTACGGCACATATTCTCTTTAAGAAGTCTTTTGCTATATGATAATAGGTCTAACAGGTGAAATCGCAGTCGGAAAGAGCTTTGTAGCCAATTGCTTTAAAGAATTTGGTGCCATTGTGTTTGATGCCGACTCTGTCGTGCGCCAGCTTTATAAAGTGGACGAAAACATAATAAGTTATGCAGAGGAAAAGTTTTCTGGGGTAGTAGTAAATGGGAAAATTGATAGAACAGTGTTGTCTAAATATTTTTTAGCCTATGATGAGAATTGGAAGCAATTCCAGTCTTTAGTGCATTCCGCTGTGCGAAATGAATTAGAAATTTTTATTGCTCAGGAAAAAAAGACCGATAGGAAGCTCTTAGTCTTGGACATTCCACTCCTGCTGGAAACTAGATTCCGTTTATATTGCGACTTTATTGTTTTCATCCATGCAGATAGCATTGTGCAAGCTAAAAGGCTCAGTGAGCGTAATATGGATAAAGAAAAGCTGGATCTAATGTCCAGTATTCAGCTACCTATTGAAGAAAAAAGGCAAATGAGTGACTTCATTATCGATACCAGCGCAAATGTTTTTTCTCAAGTGAAAGATATAATAAACTCGTTAGACTTCAGCACGTGATACGGTTATTTTCCACCAGATTACTCCGAATTTTAGCTGTACTATCCGCAGATTTTACCATTAAAATTTCAAACCTTGAGCCTGCGTTCAAAAACGATTCTACTGATCTGCCGAAAAAATCATATCTCCATCCCTTGAATAATTTATCTATCTTCCCAGATATTGATCCAGCTAACTCATCTTTTGATGAAACTAACTTTCTCGATATGTTATTTTCCTTACATTTGCTCTCTAAAATAATCGAGAGTATATCAAAGACAGATTTATCATAATTATCTGACAAAGTATAATTTTGCTGCACAAATTCCTTCTCATTCTCGTCGAAAATATTCATAAATTCTAATAAATCTTCTTCTTTTATATTTTTTGTGTTCCTCTTAAGGTCATCTAAAATCTCGTCAATACGCTCCACATTTTTTTCAATAAGGCCAATTATTACAGCATTATTAATTACTTTATTACGATTGATGTTATAGCGTTGTGCTAAAGTCTCTTGCCACTCACTCACTGCTTTAACAACTAACATTAACCTTGGATTTGCTTCATAATTAAATTTAATCCTCCTCCATGCATCTTTTGGACTATGCAAATACCTATTTATATCAACCAATAATTCCATCTCTTCTTGAAACCAACTCATCCTATTACTTTCTTCAAGTTTACTGCACAATATTTGGTGTAGGTCATATAAGTGTACCACATCGCTTATTGCATAGTCTAATTGGTCCTCAGACAGTGGACGACCTAACCAGTCTGAATTTTTAGCTTTAATCTTATCTAGCACTATCCCTTGATATTGTTCTACTACTTTTGAGTAACCAATAAAGTCATGATAATAATGACAAAACATAGCAGCAACTTGAGTATCAAAAATAGGAGTAGGAATACACTTAAACACAGTTAATAGGGACTCTATGTCTTGCCGACAACTATGAAAAACTTTGGTTATGTCTCGATTCAGCATTATCTTCTCAATGAGCGATAAGTCAATCCCTGGTACTAGTATATCTACAATAAAACTCTTATCTCCGTAAGAAATTTGAATTAGCGACAATCTTGGGTAGTAGGTTAAATTGTTTCTAATGAACTCCGTGTCAACTGCTATAAATTTTGGCTCTTTTGCTATCAACTCTTCACATGCATTCTCCAGTTTCGATGTCGTACTAATTAGCATATATTTTTTATTCAGTGGCTATATTTTACCACTTATATTAAACCTTTACAATTGATTGAAATTCAGAGCACAATTTATAATAACTAACTCTTATGTAAATATACAGTTTTGCCAGACACAACGGTACGTATTACTTGCCCTTTCACTTTGCGTCCATCGAAAGGAGAATTCTTTGACTTACTAGCAAAAGTGTCAGCTTTAATTTCCCATTCATGATTCAAATCAACTAAAATTAAGTCCGCTACAAGGTTTTTCTGTATGCGACCACGTGGCATATGTATGATATCTGCAGGCTTATATGTCAATTTTGCAAGCACATCAAGTAGACCCATTTGTCCACTGTGATATAGTTCAAGTGAAAGGGGCAGCATTGTTTCAAGGCCAACAATACCAAATGCAGCATTTTCAAGTGGCAGATCTTTAGAACTAAGATCATGCGGAGCATGATCGGTTGCAATGCAATCAATCACACCTGTTTTTAAACCTTCAATCATAGCTAAACGATCTTCTTCAGTGCGAAGCGGCGGATTCATTTTTGCGATTGCTCCATGTTGCTTTACTATATCTTCAGTTAAAGTAAAGTGATGAGGAGTTACTTCACATGTAACATTTAATCCCAAATCTTTTGCACGTTTAATAGCATCAAGTGAATCTTTTGAAGATACATGTAAAATATGGTAGTGTACATTTTCTATGTCCTTCATTAGCAGTATATCACGAGTTACCATAACCGATTCCGATGCACTCAAGATTCCCTTTACTCCCAATTCTTCAGAAATCTTACCCTCATTAATTGCACCACCAGCAGATAAATTTAAATCTTCTGCATGTTGAGCAATAGGAACATCAAGCATACTTGAATAAAGCAGCGCCTGTCTCATAATCATTGGGTTCATAACTGGCATACCATCATCGGTGAATCCAACTGCACCTGCTTCCTTTAAAAGTGCCATTTCAGTTAATTTTTCTTCCGAAGTGGTGATTTTAGCGTAAAATTCCACATTTACATGTGAAGTTTCAAGTGCTCTATATTTCAAATACTTAGCTAAGACAACATTATCAATCACTGGAACAGTGTTTGGCTGGCAAACTACAGTTGTAACGCCTCCTGCAGCTGCAGATTTGCTGCCTGTATGTATAGTTTCTTTATGCTCTTGACCTGGTTCACGAAAATGCACGTGAATGTCAATAAGGCCTGGCATTAGAACAAGCCCTTCACAGTCTATTGTTTCATCAACTCCACTTGTTGAAAATAATGATTCGCCAAAATCAACAATTTTATCTCCTTCAGTCAATAATGAACCTTTTATATCAAGTTTAGTTTCTGGGTCGATAATACGAGTATTGGTATACGCAATTTTATAGCCTTCCTTTTGCCCTGTCTGCAATAAATTCCAAGATTGTGTCATTATATTTAAGTATCGATTACAAAATAAATCTAAAGTTTTTTTAGTAAAACACAACCAAATTAAAGTGATGGTATAATAACTAGCAATGAAGAATATTTAAATTAGTAACTTAATACTAAGCAGCTATTCTATAACTACCATTTTCGATTTCGACATTATTAAGTGCTGTGTTTGCCTTATACGCACAGTAACACCCTACTGCAAGAAAAGTTAATGCAGCTACAGCAAGCGAAATACATATTGCTAAATGAATCATTGTTAGACTTGCCCCAACAGAAAATGCCCCAAATAACACAAGGGAAGTAGAGGCATAATTACCTTGCCTTTTACTGTAAGTTCTTGCTTTTAAGAATTTTTCGTTTAGCTCTTCATTCTTGCTTTCAGATTGTTTCTGTAGATTCTTCTCTAGTCCTCTACTTTTATTTTCAGATTTCTGTAGCCTTGTCTTCAGGTCGTTATTTTCATTTTTGAGTTGAGTTACTTTGTCAGTTAACCCTTGCCTTGTACTATTCAGCTGCTCTTCCAGCTGAGTATTTTGTGCAGTCAGTTGAGTTACCTTATCATTTAGGTCTTCAATCTCGTTTTTCTTCTCTTCAAGCTGAGCTTTTGTTTTATCAGATTCCTTGCTAAGTTGCGTTACTTTACTAGTTTCTTCAGCTAGGTTTTGCTTTGACTTTGCAAGTTGAGCTTCTGTTTGTTGGAATTTCTTTTCAACTTCTTTTACTTGATTAGCTAAATGACAATTTTCTTGTTCAAATTGAGCTTTTACCTCCTCCAGCATCTTCTTTTCTTCTGTGAGCTGATTGTTCAGATTACCAGCATTCTTTTCTAGCTTAGCGTTTGTTGACTTAAGTTTCTCCAATTGATTAGTCAGATTACTCTTCTTTCTTTCTAACTCAGCATTTGTTTCTTTAAGTTCCTTTATAGTACTATTAAGCTTGGTTACTTTTTTAGTTTGTTCATCCAGCTCTGCTCTCTTTTCTGCAAACTGATCTTTTGTCCCTTTAAATTCTGCAGTAAGTTTATCTACTTGATCATTGAGTTGATTAGTCTTCTGTTGTTCTTGTGTTAATTTTCCTTTTTCATCATCTAGCTCTTTAGTTTTTTCACCTAAACTTTGTTGTATACTATTTAACCTTTCCTCTAATTGAGTTTTTTCATTAGTAAGCTTAGCTACTTCTTCTTCTCCTTTTTTAAGTTTTTCTTCTACGTTTGGAGCATATTCAATGGGTATTTCAGAAAGCTTAATCTCTTTATTTTCTTCCTCAACTTTTTTAAAGAACTCCTTATCATTCACATCGACATATGACAAAACTGCATGGTAAAATAGGCCACAAATATAAGCAATATGACGATACTTAGATGGATTGTTGTCTGATTTAAAATTCTCCTGCTGCACTTCCTGAATAAGGTTATAATAGGTATCAATTTTATGATAGTGTGGCTCCAAATACTCTAAAGATTTACCCGTTTCCAGTTTTAATGATTTACCTACATGCTTATAATGCATACCAGCATTACCGTGTGGCAAACATGGTACTAGATCTGATTGACAAGCTACTCTAATAGTCTTACTTCCAAGACAATCATTGTAAACTTTAGCAGCACCATTATAGAAAACTCTTGGAGAGCCAAAAGTTGCAACATGAACATCTTCGGCATTTTCTGTTTTATTAAGGCATAAAGCAGCTATACTAGCAAGAGCACCTCCCATGCTATGACCTGTAACATTAATTTTTAAATCTTCAATTTTTAATCCTCGATCATTAGCATGCCCTTGTAATATTTTGTGCACACTGGACCAAGAGCGTTTGAATAAAGAGTAGAAACCAGAGTGGACACGATGATCTTCAGGTAAAAATGACAACTTAGCTAAAGATACACGAAGATCTTCCTTTACATCATTCAAATCGCGAGTCCCATGATAAGCTATAGTCACTTCCTCGCCTTTAATAAAAATATAACCAGCATCTCGATTATATGAATTGCTACCAGTTAAAGCATAGCCGACATCGTGTTGTTCTAACTTATAATCAGTATCTAAGCAATACTTGTCTTCAATGAGTTCATTGTCGTAAAATTTTATAATTTGATAACCTTCTTCTGCAAGCTGCCTTTTAGTTTTATATTTACCTTTCTCTAATTTTCTATCCACATTACCGTAGGAAATCTTGCTAAAAGTACACATTTCTAGTAATTTTTGTTCACTAAATCCTGCAATTTGCCCTTTTATCAGATCAGCAAGGTCAGAAGCATCATTTAACTCAGTATCGTTATTTAACTTAGCATCCTTAAAACACTCTATATCCTTCCATATTTTAATTAGATCAGAAGTTTCTTGATTCAAAAGCTCGTTAGGATCAAAACCTTGAGCTTTTAATGCGTCCTTAAATGGTTCTAGTTCCTTAATTACGGACTCTTTTATTTCACCATTACTAATCTGTACAATACTATCGCTAATAGAATCCATACTTTGATCATGTGTGATACTTGGCATATTCCTTATCTACTATAAACTTAGTTAACTTAAGTATACCATTTAGGTAAGTATTTAGCAAGTAGCGTACTTAATTTATTTAGCAAAATTACTAAAATCTTTTGAATTATTTACTTTTTCCAAAAACATAAAAATAATATGTAAGACTTAATTCACCCTACTAAGCTCAAGGCTATTATTTGTGACAACTACTGTGTCTGCAATCTTATCGTGCCAAGTTTGGCAGCGTTTGTCGAAACTTGACCATATGAAACCTAAGAATAATGGTGCTGTTGACAATATAAAAGAAAAAAATCTTTTGGTTGCTTGTTTTAGAGTTAGTTTCTCAAAAGTTTGTGCATTCACAACTCTAAGCCCAAGTAAGAATTTTCCAGGTGTAGCACCAAACCTTATCCACATATATACCACATAGCTAAAAAGCATAATGAATTGAACTATTTGATTTAGGATTAGTAGCTTAATGAGTTTACTCTGCATTGCTGTTTCCTCTGCAGATAATGGCACTTGCGTTTGATATTTTGCGGCAATTTGGCCTAATATTTTACTGCTCTCTGAGCTCATGAAGAGTTGGCTTAAGGCTTGGCCGCAAAGCTGCAAGAACAAAACGATGATAATTAAATCAAGCAGCACTGACAAATAGCGCCTAAGTCCCGTTACGTAGCATATTCCATTTTCATCTTTCTTTATCTTTTGAATAGCACTTATAGAAGAAAAAATAGAAAACAAGCGATCAAAAAACTTGTGTAACATAAAGCATTTTCCAATATTTGAGTGCCCCTGGCCGGACTTGAACCAGCATGCTTTTGCAAGCAACAGATTTTGAGTCTGCCGTGTCTACCATTCCACCACAGGGGCCTACTTTAATGCTATAAGCAACACAGGATTAGTCAAATTTTTTCTCTTTCAAGTAAGGACTGAATATTCTACAATAATCAATCATTACTCTGAAAACTTAAAATGAATGAATTAGCTAATCTTATTGATTCAAGAGAAGAAATATGTAAATTACCGCATAATTTAGAAGCCGAGCAAATGCTCATTGGTGCAATGGTTCGTGATAATAGAATTTGTGATGCAGTCGAAGATATAATTGCAGCAGATAATTTCTATGATCCACTACATCAAAGCATTTTTACCCAAATATCTAAAACCAGAAAACACGGTATAGTTGCTAATGAACTGAGCCTCAAGATGTTTTTCGAGAATGATAAAGCATTTGCCGAATGTGGTGGAGTTGAGTACTTAGCAAAGCTTGCTGCAAAGGCAAGTATTGCACTTGATATCTATAGTTTGACCAGAATAATCCGTGATACTTATTTAAGAAGATGCTTAATCAAGCTCGGGCAGGAGATAGTTGACGATAGTTATAACTACAACATTGAAAATCCTGCACAGGTACAAATTGAGCAAGCAATGACAAAATTGTTCAACTTAGCAGTAAAAAAGCAAGGTGAGAAGACATATATAAAGCTTGCAAGTTCAATTAAAGATGTAGTTGAGAAGATCAGCAAGCTGAAGAATAATCCAGAGGCTCTAGGTATTACAACCGGACTTCAAGATCTAAATCAGCTTCTTGGTGGTTTGCAGAAATCTGATCTGTTAATTATAGCTGCAAGGCCCTCAATGGGGAAGACAGCATTGGCGCTGAACATCGCACTTAACGCTTGTAAGATTTTGCAAAAAAGAACAGATAAACAACACTACGTAGCGTTTTTCTCACTTGAAATGTCAGCAGAGCAATTGACCGCAAGATTGATTACTATAGATTCAGGCATTGGTTATTATAAGGCACTGACTGGGAGAATTAGTGATTTTGAATTACACGAATTCATTAATGCTAGTACGGATCTATCCGAATTACCTTTCATCATAGATGACACTCCTGCACTATCAATTAGTGCCCTTCGTACCAGAATACGTCTGCTATATCAACTATACAATGTAGAAGTGGTATTTATCGATTATCTACAGTTAATTCGAGGAACAACAAAGAGAAGCAATGAAAATAGAGTGCAAGAAATCTCAGAAGTGACGCAAGGTTTGAAAGCAATTGCAAAGGAACTGAATATTCCCATTGTCGCACTATCGCAGCTCTCTCGTTCTGTTGAGCAGAGGGATGATAAGAAACCACAACTTTCTGATTTGCGTGATTCAGGAAGCATAGAGCAGGATGCAGATATAGTAATGTTCCTCTATAGAGAAGAATATTATGAATTAAGAAAACAGCCAAATGAAGGGAGTAATAAACATCGAGAGTGGCAAGAGAAAATGGAGAAAATTAGAAATATTGCAGAACTGATTATTGCAAAACAAAGAAACGGACCAATTGGTAGTGTGAAGCTACATTTTGACTCTAACAGAGGTGCATTTAAAGATTATACAGAAAGATATAGTCTCTAGTGGTCTTTAGGAAATGTGGGAGTATTCAACAAATCATACGAGTCAAGTTAAGGAAAAATAAGAATGAAGAGGATAGAATAATAAGGTATAAGTTCTGCAAGATACATTTTTAGTGAGAGAAGCAACAATGAATAAAATAACTCGCTTATCAAAGAACCTCAATGAATTTTTAATGAAAAAGCAATCAATTAAGACAGAAAAGAAAGAGGTAATTTCACTAGGCTCTGTGAACAAAATGTTAGCAGGTCAAATTAATTGAGGGCAGGAAGTATAAAAAAGCGGTAATTTAACCTAATGATCATAAATATAGAGAAGTTACCGTATGAAATATCACATAAAAAAGGAAATTTGGAAGCAAATTTTTGCATTTTTAAAGAGCACAAAAGGAATACACAGTAAAAATGAGGAGAAGTTAAGAATATTTATGGAAGCAGTGTGGCAAAATGGCTGCCAATGACCAAGAATTTACGGTAATTACAGGAGTATACGTAGGAGGTTTAAAAAGTGGTGCGAAAAGGGAATTTTGGCAAAATTACTTAAGTATGCACAACAAGATCCAGATTTGGAAATCTCCATAATTGATGGAACAATCATCAGATCTCATTCATGTTCAGCTGGATATAGAAAAGATTCTCAGGCTCAAGAGGCCTTAGGGCGGAGAACTGAAATTCATGCACTTGTTGATGCATTGGGAAATCCACTCAAATTTATTCTGACCTTAGGCCAAAGGAACGCAGGCATCACAGTTCTGACTAAAAATGTCTCTAGCTCCACTGTAGTAGCCGATAAAGGCTATATGCTTTTATTGCTAGTCTTGAAAGCAAAGGATGCACTGTTGTTATTCCACCAAAGCGGAATCGTAAAGTGCAGAAACATTATGATGAGCATATTTATAAAGAGCGGCATCTGATTGAGTGCTTCTTCGGGAAAATTAAAAATTTTAAACGCATTTTCTCTCGTTTTGATAAGACTGCTGAGGTCTTTATGGGTTTTTTGAATTTTATCAGAGTACTCATATGGTTATTCTAAAATTTTGTTCACAGAGCCTAGTTTTATGTGTGTGATTCATAGAGGTTATTACAGCTGATTTGTCAAATCAAGTCTGAACTCGAAATAGGTAATCTGTTAAGAGATTTTATATTTTTGAAGTGATCTTAACCTCTGATCGTGCTTGTAATTTTGCATGACAAATGGCTCTTTTGACAAGATATAATTTTTTTGCACTTCACTTAAACAAGGAATTGTACTTTCTAGTTCTTTGCCATGGAGTTTTTCCTTGAAGAGTACTATGAGAACGTTGTTTATTATAATATTCTTCCCAACCTCTAAGTTTAATTTGCAGTTCAGGATCCTTGATGTTAACGCTACTATAAAATTCATCTAAATCTGTACGCTGTGCTCTTTCCACTTTGCCATTTAAATGTGGAGAAAACGGCTTAATAGGACGAAATTTAATTTTCCATTCTCTAAGCACATTCCTGCACCTCATAAGCAAAAAATTCCTGCCCTCTATCAGTTTGAATTCTTTGACAATGAAAGGGCATTCTTTTTCTTAGCTGTTCAAGGAAATCCAGAGTATTTTTTGAAGCATACGCGTCAAGTTAAGAGAATACACCCAATATAGCAACCATTTAAGATAGGTATCTTATTTGTTATATTTATTTTTAGAGCTATATAAGACTTGATGAACTAAAAGGGAAACCACACAGTGTGAATTATATGCTAAATTGTGTGCAATTCTCATGAGTTGTACAAAACTAAAAAAGAATACAGTTTAATAAAGGCATTTATTGAGCTAAAAAGGCGGATTAGAGAGTTATTTTAGTATTATAGCCCTTCTCATAACAGTCCAAAAAGCTCATAGAAAAGCAGAATCAACAGCATAACGAAAAGATGTGAATAGAGTTCCTGATTCTGTTTTTTATAGCAAACCAATGATGCTCAATTTTGTTAAAATCTGGAGAATACGGAGGCAGATATAAAATTTCTGCACCAACCCCTTTAGCAAGTTCGGTAATCTTATTAGACTTATGAAAAGTAGCATTATCAAAGTTTGTCCAGATCGGTGTCAGAAATTGCTCAAACCATTTATTAACATATTGCAGTGGCCTTCAAAGATTAACGGAGCAACTATTTTTCTTCCACTTAAGGCTGCAACCATGCTGATTCCAGATTTTAGGGCTGTCCTTTCTGGCAATATCCATAGGGATAGTCTTCGGTATTATCAATACCAGATTCATCTATATATACTAAGTTTTGAGGTTCTTTTGTCGCTATAACCCTTACAAATTGAGCTCGCTTTTCCTCATTTCTTTCTTTGTATCCGTAAGTCTTGTGAATCCTATATTTTTAAGTGCTCGATTGTCTACTAATATTGCACCAGCATCTCTGACTGAGTTTTGCCACCTTGCAAATGCATTCCAGTCGGTAATTTTATGGTTATAGCCCACGTTTTTGACTGAAAATCTCCCGTTTTCTCACGTCTTTTCTTCCACTCATATAAAGTTGTTTTTCCGATCTTAAATCTCTTGGCAATAGTTTTCTCCTTCATCCAACGCTTCCATTACCTTTTTCCTTACGTCATAACTATTTACCTTCACTACTATAAATCCATATCTTACTCTTTTTC
>NZ_QPIP01000052.1 GCF_003344345.1 Wolbachia endosymbiont of Cylisticus convexus
CCTTACTATTACCCATAAGTATAAAGTTCAGTAGCAAGCCTCCATCCTTCTGATAAATCAAAGAGACGTCTCCATCCTTTCCAAAGGGTAATAGGTCCAGGTTCTGGGTCATTTTTTCTGGCTAAGTGGCCTCCAAGCTGAGCAATCCATGAAACAACCTCTTTTATAGTAGGAGTTACATTTGGGCATTTGTGTATTTTCGCGTATAAAACTTTCCACTCTTCTTCAGCTAATAAAGTAGTGCACGGTAGTGTTGGATTGGTTCTTGCAATTGTTGTAATAAAAAAAATTCTCCAAGCAATAACACTCATAACCGTTAAATACCTCATTAATCTTTCTGCTGTTTCAAGTCTACATTCTTCAACTTTAAGGCCAGATTTTAAAATTTTATGAAGTATCTCTATCTTCCATCTAAGACAATACCAACTAACCTTTTCAACTGCCTCATCAAAAGTATTGACAGGAAGATTCGTTAAAAGCATCCACTCTAGCGGACTTGCTTCAGGAGGACAGAACAACATAAACTGCATAAAGTGGCTGGTTATAGTGTGCCGTAGTGATGCAAGGAATGGTCAGAAAAGAGCAAACTGAGTACTTAAGCTACGCAATAGATGAGGGTGGGCCCCTCGGAGCCGATTTACAAGAGCAGGCTTCAAACAACCATAAGCTGCTTTGGTAAAGAGCCAAGGTAGTGAGCGTTATGGAAAAGGCGCAGTTATGTGTCATGTGTGAAATAGAGAGATGAACGAAAGTGAACCACTGATAAAGTGTCGAAACCATAACTGATGACGTCAAAACCAGGGGCTTATAACTCAACTGGGATAAATCTACCGGGAGCTTGTTTACGGGGTAGGAGGCGTCCGGCATAAAGGTGGCATGAATCTATTTTAGGCTATTGTGTAGAACTACGGGAACCTGTCGTTTCGATGATAAGGGAGAAATTCAAGGAGCTAAACTCTAAGGATGAGAGTACCAATGCGGAAAACAGGGGCGCGTAGTAGTGAAGAAGTTTCTGTAATGGAAATGGAGCGAAGGAGTTGAGTTATTCAGTTTTAATTATGTATCAACCGAAAGGGAGGAGTTAATGAATAAAACAAAGTCTTTTGATATACCAAAGCAACTTATTTGGAGGGCTTATAAACAAGTATCGAAAAATAAAGGTGCGGCTGGTGTGGATGAGGTATCGATAACAAGGTTTGAAGAGAACCTGAAGGATAATCTGTACAAACTATGGAATCGGATGTCATCAGGAAGTTATTTTCCAGAGCCTGTAAAAGCTGTAGCAATACCGAAAGATACGGGAGGGGGACAAAGAATTTTAGGTGTTCCTTCAGTATTCGACAGGATAGGGCAAACGGCCGCTTCTATGTATCTTGAGCCGCTAGTAGAACCAAAATTCCATGAAGATTCATATGGTTATAGACCGAATAAATCAGCACTGGATGCGGTAGATACGGCAAGGAAAAGATGCTGGAGGTATGATTGGACGATAGATCTAGATATATCCGGGTTTTTCGACAATTTGGATCACGAGTTGGCATTGCAAGCTATCAAGAAGCATACAAATTGCAAATGGGTCATACTATACGTTGAAAGGTGGATAAAATCCCCTATAAAACTTGCAGATGGCAGTAAGGTAGTTAGGGATAAAGGAGTTCCGCAAGGAGGTTCAGTTAGCCCAATCATCTCTAATATATTCATGCATCATGTGTTTGATATATGGATGAAAAAGAACTACCCGACGGTACCATTTGAGAGATATGTGGATGATGCGATAGTGCACTGCAGAACAGAGAAACAGGCAGAATTTGTGAAAGTAATGATCGAAGAAAGATTGGCTGAGTATAAGTTGAAATTACATCCTGAAAAGACACAGATAGTGTACTGTAAGGATGACAATAGGAGAGATGAATTTCCTAAACAAAG
>NZ_QPIP01000053.1 GCF_003344345.1 Wolbachia endosymbiont of Cylisticus convexus
ATAAGGTAGTACACGGTAATAGTTCTTGCGATTGTTGTAATAAAGAAAATTCTCCATGCAATCACTGTTAGATATCTCATTAGCCTTTCTGCTGTTGCAAGCTTCAATTTTGAGGCCAGATTTTAAAATTTTGTGTAATATCTCTATTTTCCATCTAAGACAATAACTTTTTCAATAGCCTCGTTAAAGCTGTTGACTGGAATAATAGCATCCATTCTAGTGGATCTATTTCAGGCAAAGAGTCTTTTTCAACAACATAGACTGCATACAGTGGAAGATTAGGTAAATTTTCCGTTTTATGCCTAATATTATTTTTAGATAAATTCATCATGAAGCTTCCAAACCTAACCTCTAAATATGCCGTCCTTTTTGGCTTATTATCTTTTGCAGGAATTTCAACTTTTATTATACCTGCACAATTAATAACTTCCCGCAACTTTTGTTCGTTTTTTCTAGGACATCGATATTTTCTATTCTATTTTGGCAAGCTCTTACTAAAACTGCTGAGTTAAGACTATGTGCAACTTCAAATAAATCATACATATCTGCTTCCCTATCGCATACAGTTATAGCTTCCATAGGCGTCAAGTTAAGGAAAAGTAGCATAAGAAAGAAGAGAAGCGGTAAAAATTATTTTAGACATTAAACGATAAAATTAGTAATTTATAGACTCTTAAAAAAAAATTATCTTATTTTAGATCAAGATTTCTTAAAAAATAAATATAACAAATAAACCTTAAATGGTTGCTATATTGGGCGTATTCTCTTAACTTGACGCGTATGGTTATAGCTTCAGTCTGAGATGAATCTAGACTAATGTTTGTTTCTTTTAAAGTTTCTATCCACTTTATACTCTCTTTATCTTCAATATGGACAGTATCGTTTTTCTTAACATGGCTTTTATCTTCTTCAGAAATAGTAGGCCTCAAGTAAACCTTTTATTCCTAGCGCCAAGCCTTCTGTACTCACAGTAAAGGCTGTTTAGGTTTGTCCCTTTTTCTTGAAATATCTCCCAATCCTCTTGTTTTTTTATGGTGAGTATATGAAATGTAATTTGTATCACAAGAACTCTTTTGTGAGCTTTCATTCTTTCAGCTGTTTTAGCAACATGTGAAGCCAAAATCTCACTTTCTTTTACATTCTTATTTTGAAAAAAGCGTTTGCTTCAGACCAACTTTCACATGCCTGATTGATTGAACTTTCAGGCGATTCAGCAAAACTATTTTTAAAAGCCTCTTACTTGATCTTATATCACCAAAATTAACAATTCCAAATTTACTTTCTGCCCATTTACCAGTTGAGGTGCTTATATTTCTTTTCATCATATATTCCATTTTTAGATCATAGATCTATTTATAATAGAAAGTTGAATTAGTAAAATAGCAGCTTTTTCTCCATTTATAGATTTATGGGTAATAGTAAGCGCATAAAGGGTACGTGAAATGTTTTTATATTTACATATAGTATGGCTGACATTCACGCATTACCTAGGTGAAATATAAGCCGAGTTCTGTTTATGTAGCTATTTATCTGGAGTAAATGTTACCATTTACTTCATGCGATTTACCCGAGTAGATATGAGAAAAACATAAAGTCTACTTCTATTTAATCTTGCTCCTAGTGTTGGTTACTTGACTACCAATGTTGCCATTGTCATGGTGTGCTCTTACCACACCTTTTCACCCTTACCTAATAATATTTTAGGCGGTAATTTTCTGTAGCCCTATAACTGGAGTTACCTCCGGCGGGTATTACCCGTCACTATTTTTCCTTGGAGCTCGGACTTTCCTCTGCTATGTTTATCACACAACAGCAGCTACTTATTTCACCCAGGAACTATATTTTAACATGAAAATTACAAAAGCAAAAGACAATTTCCTAACAGTCTACATACTAAAAACACTCGGACAAATAGCTAAAGGTGATATTCCGGCACATCATCACTATCCCAAGATAAGCTTTTTTCACTTTTAGACTCCAGTTCAGTTAATCGAGATCCTGGTCCACCGCTTAAAGACGATGAGCTACTTCTTGATCGACTACTACTTTCTATTGATATACTGTTTAGTACTATTTCAGATTGATACATAGTTTGCATAGATATATGGCTCATTCCGTTACTAGCGATAAAAATTTCTTCATCGCTATTGCCACTTGAAGATGATAGCCTTCTATCATTGAAATTAGTTAGTTCTAACACAGGAGCAGCATTACGACTCTTAACATATTTATATGCTATGAATCCTATAATTCCAGCAATACCTATTGCTCCAACTAAAGATCCCCCTATCATTCCTGCCCTATCAGACCCTATAGCAAGTTGAGTAAGCTGTGGTGAAGCTGTAGATTGAGAAAATAAAGTTGTAGTGAGCAGAGGAGTTGTTGCCTTTGTTCTAGTACTTGGCATAATGGACAATGTTTGTATAGTTTTCTCTGAGTTTGTTGTTGGCACATTAGTTGGCATTGTAGTAATCATAGCCGATTGTGAGGTTGCAATAGTTTCAGCTATTGTTGTTGGTTCTGATGACGTAGATGTCGTACCTGTTTCAGTTGTTAATTCTGTTAAAGGTTTACTCATCGTAGTACTTCTTGCTTTAGAAGTCGACGCAATAGTCGCTGCTGTAGATTTTGCAGTGCTTGTCTCAGTTCTCGAAGTTACTATCGGCACACTAGTTGACGTTGTAGCAACCGTGGTTGTTTGTGGAGTAGTAGTTGTTTTTGCTACTGTTGTTGGCTCCACTGTTACTATACTTGTTTGAATTGTTGACTCTGTTGAAGGTTTACTCGTTGTAGAAGTAGGTGCAGCGGTAGTTGATGCCACTGTTGTTGGCTCCACTGTTACTGTACTTGCTTGAGTTGTTGACTCAGTTGAAGGTTTACTTATTGTAGAAGTAGGTGCAACGGCTTCTGTTATCAATTTAGTAGTCTTCAAAGCGTCAGTTCTTGTTGTCCCGGTAATTGCAGTGGTTGATGCTCCTTTAGAAGTCATAACTGTTTTTGTAGCAGTTATAAGAGCCACAGTACTGCTGGAAATAATACTAGGTGTTAGTCGACCATTAATGATATTAACAAAATCACTGAGAGTTTTGATACTACTTGTCGGTATTATCGTTGCTTTAGAAGATTTTCCAGAGCTCTCTCTATTAAAAGTTATGATACTTTCTCCACTTACCGCAGTTACGATAAAACCTTCTTGACCATTGTCTTTAACGTACAATTGATCTACAGAATCTTTAAATTCATGAATAATAAAGTTCGACTTTGATCCATTCTTAACAAGACTTGTTAAATGTAAAGTTTGTTTATTAGGCAACCGGTCTTCTGCAAGAAAAGCAACTAAATCATCACCTACAGTTCTTCTTACATACTGTAAAAAATTTATTTCGCCTGGATTAGAAGTAATAGATGACGCTGTATTTATCTGACAATTTTTCTTACCAAGCAAACATTCATCTTTCTTTCCACTTTTTAGATCCTCAACCACTTTGGCCATATCGAACTTAAAAATATTTGTTTTCCTTACTTCTGGATTTTCAATACTATTTTTTCTCACTTGCGAATAAAGTATCGTATTTTCATCTAATGCCAATTGCCCTGGGTTATTAAATTTGAATAATTTTCTTTCTATAAGACCGTTTTTTTCACGCAAAACCTTAAATTTTCCATTCGTGTCTGATTGTAGATACCAAGAAACTAAAGTTTGATCCTTTAAATTATGAGCGATTACAATGACATTACCATTACCAACTTTTACTGCTTTTGGTTGAAAGTAACTATTGTCTTCATTTGCAAGACTATCTCTATTAATGTTCTTGTATAATTTTACTTTTCCTACGTATTCAACTAAGGGAACATTAATTGAATGCTTGATTTCGTAAGTGTTGAATGTTAAGCCTTTGATGCATTTTTCTTCTTTGTTAATTTCTTCTGTAGGAAAGATAACTCCAACTTTATCTACTTCAGCTGAATCTTCTATTAGTGTGGGAGATAATTGGCCCTTGAATTCATTTGCTACGTTGACACATGTATCACACTCGTATGTTTTCGATTGATATAATGGACTAATAAGTAACTTTACTCTACTGCTTCCATTACCGTTGTCTTGATAGCTAAGTCCATAAGCAATTTCATTTTCCTCAATGAATGCTATGTTTGTTATACTGAAATCTGTTACTTCTTTAACTTTCAGTATAGTTGTATTAACTCCAAATAATCTACTTAATATAGACATAATTATATTTAAAATTTTAATAAAATGCTATTATGATTATTTCTATATGTAACGTCAATAAAATTTTAACTAAAATTAAGAAATTAATTTTTAAGTACTCTGAGATAATACGCTAATAAACCCAGACTTTCCATAGACAATATGTTTCCTTTGAAACCATATAATAAATTTAGCAGCTTTGTTGACAACAGAAACTCCTTTACAAATCCCCCAAATTTCCTTACCATGATAGTAAGGGTATTTATGACTCAAAACTTGTTTTTGACCTGCAGGTTCAATGACAAAATTCAGTAAAAAACTCAGGGTATTTATTGGCGGATTACATAAAATTATAGCGGTTGCATGTCTTTTTTATTTTTTCTACATTCAGCCAAATCGCGCTTATTTTAAGCGTTAGCACATTATTACAGCGCCAGTTTAAATTATTATAGAGTCAAAACTCACTACTAGGGGATTCTTTTGCCTTTTTTCTTTGCTTGGTAAATTTTTTAATATTTTTAATTAGCTATACATACTGACATCATATCCCAGTGCGTAATACTATGATTCAGAAAAACTAAACGCAAATTGCATAATTAAAGACTAGATTCCAGTGTCAGCTACTCGGATGACACCACGAAGGACTACTCGGATGACAATACAGAGGCTATTGAGATGACAGAAAAGAGTACTGAGATGGAAGGAGAAGGGATGCTTGAACGACAGAGCACCATTAGGTGATAAGTGTGGGAGTGAAGCTTACAGACACAATCAATGTGAACTGCGGTGTTACAAAAACTCCAACATTTAAAGTCATTGCCTTTTTATGTAAGAAGTCTAATTGTAATTATTAGTCTTTCAGATATAATCTGTTGAGATTTACATGAACCTTATTAGATGAAAGAGAAAGAAGAGCAGTTTAGTTTTACATCAGACAACCTCAGGAAAGCGAAAAAGTCTATAGAGATGTATCCTAAAGGTAGAGAAGGTAGCGCTGTCATGCCTTTACTATATCTCGTACAAGAACAATGCGGATGGGTTCCTGAATCTGCCATGCGCTATGTTGCTGATATGCTGCATATTCCACATATTCGCGTATATGAAGTGGCAAATTTTTATACCATGTATAATTTAAAACCAGTGGGTAAATATCTGATACAAGTTTGTAGAACAACTCCTTGTTGGTTATGCAATAGCGAAGAAGTGTTAAATACCTTTAAAAAGAAACTTGGAATCAATATCGGTGAAACCACTAAAGATAATCTATTTACTTTAAAGGAAGTTGAATGTCTTGGTGCATGTGTTAATGCCCCTGTTGTACAGATCAATAACGATTTTTATGAAAATCTCACTCCTGAAAAAGTGGAAAATATCATAGCAGAACTTTCAAGCAAATAGATGGAAAAGTTCTCGTTTAGGATAATCAAGCAATCAGGTTCTGCAAAAGTTGGCATTATTAAAACTCCAAATGGAAACGTAGAAACACCAGCATTTATATTTTGTGCAACCAAAGCTGCTATTAAAGCTGCAGATATCGAGAGAATCAGAGAAGCAGGTACTCAGGTAATACTTTCCAATACCTATCACCTAATGCTCCAACCGGGAGAGGATACTGTGGCAAAGCTTGGTGGCTTGCACAAGATGATGGGATGGAGTGGACCAATGCTCACTGATTCTGGTGGATACCAAATATTTAGTTTAGGGCATGGATCAGTTTCGGAAGAGATAAAGGGAATAAGACAGAAACAAAAAACTCTGATCAAAATTAACGAAGATGGGGCAATTTTTCGTTCTTACATAAATGGTAAAACTTATTGTCTAACTCCTGAGAAGTCGATACAAATTCAACAAAAATTAGGTGCAGATTTAATCTTAGTTTTAGATGAATGTACTCCATTTCACGTAAGCAAAGGGTACACAGCAAAATCAATGCTCATGAGCCATAGATGGGCTAAACGTTCTTTAAATGAGTTTGAAAAAATAATGATGGCAAACAGGCGCTTTATGGAATTAGCCAAGGCGGAGTGTATCAAGATTTACGTAGAGAAAGTTGTGATTTTATCAACGATTTGCCATTTTTTGGTCAAGCAATAGGTGGATCGCTTGGTCAAAGCAAAGAGCAGATGTATGATGTAGTTTCTTTTACTATGGAACATTTAAAAAAAGATAGGCCTACTCATTTACTTGGTATTGGTGGCATTGTAGACATTTTTCGCGCAGTAGAGCTTGGTGTTGACACATTTGATTGCGTGCATCCAACTCGCCTTGCAAGACATGGTGGCGCACTTGTTAAAGTAAAAAACAGAGATTCTATTTCTTCAAAGTGCAAAGAGCATATTAATTTGCGAAATCAACGATTTGAGCTAGATGATAACCCAATTGAAAGTGACTGTTTGTGCTTTACCTGCAGGAAACATTCAAGAGCTTATATACACCATCTACTGAAAGCTAAAGAGTTGCTGGCTTACACACTTGTTACCGTTCACAATGTTTTCTTTATGAATAAGTTAATGGCATCTATAAGGCAGGCAATATTGGATGATAGGCTAGATCAAGAGAAAAATAATTGGATTAGTGAAATACCATTACACTTTGATTTGGCCTCTCTTTAAGTCTTTTCTTTATGCCGTTGATTTTTACTTCTTATTATATTTACTTTATTTATCACACTATTAATTAGAAAAGTTATAATAAATAATTAATCTATTAATGTTAGTCTCTACCCATATGATTTGTAAGGATTAGAGGTGAAGATATGGCTAAAGGAAATAATACCCTATTAATATTTGATTTTGACAACACTATCACTAATGGACACATGCATAATACTTTTTCTAGGTTAGGAAAAAGTGATTTTAATTCTGCTGCGGAAGGTGCAGTGACTGATCACAATATAAAAGATTTTCTAGAAAACACAGACGGAATAAAAAATGAAGAGGGGCTAAAGTCTGCACTGCAATCTGCGCTTTCAAGCGGAATGGAAGTTAATATTGCATCCTACACAGGATATTCAGACGTTGTGAGAAGGGTTGTAGAGAATCATTTGGGTTTATCTAAAGAACAAGCAGGCGGTATTTCTGTATTTGGTGGGTTTCCAGGAGATTATGATAATGAGCTTCCAAAAGGTCTCAAAGAACAAAAAAAATCAAGTTGGAAAAAATTTACACATCTGTAAGGCAATTGTGGAGTATAAGGATAAACATGGTGAGTTGCCAAAAACTGTCATGCTAGTTGATGATGATGTAAAAAATATTCAAAAGATTAATGAGTTTGTTGCATCAATGAGTAAAAGAGAGGAATGGCTTGAAAAAAATGGGCTGAGTATTGAAGAGATACAAAAAATCAAATTTGAAGGTGCGCGAGTGCCTAAAGAGGATAAAGATGTTGGTTATCTAGAGAGAGTACAGGAGTTTGTCAATGCTAACTTAGTGCAAGAACCAATTTATGAAAATTTGAAGAAGGAAGAACCTATATACCAAAATCTTCAAGATATTCAGAGATCATTGTCTGAAACGGTACCAAAAGAACCTATATATCAGAACAATGAAAATCGACCACCATTGCCTCCTAAAAAAGGAAATCAAGTGATGGTATGGTTGCTGATGGTGAGAATAAAAAACAAGATATTAAGGACATGTCGTCATCCGAAACACAAGCAAATCCAACACGCTCAAAACGTCATGCAATGATGCTTGACCCTCAGCAAATAGAATCTATACACCAGAATGCTGAAGAGTTATCACCAGGTAAAAAATACGCACATATTCAAATCGTTTCCTTAGCACAAGAATTCAAGGCAATCAAAGCTTTTTTTCAAGAGTGTATTCAAGAGGTAATAAATGCTATTTGCAATTTATTTAGAAGAGAAGTGGCAACAAAAATTGAAGGGCAGGGCTATAATGTAAGTAGTAAGCAAGGAAGTAGTGAAATTACTGTCAAAGGAAGTAAGCCAATAGATGCTTCAAGAATGAACAAAGATATTATTGTCGAGTCCTTAGCTCAAATAATCGAGAAAAAAGAGAAAATCAAAGATCTTAACAATAATTATAAAGGTGATCAGCTAGGGCGAGAGATATCGAAATTATTGAACGCTGGTTCGCAAAAGGAAAATATAAACTCAAACTATAATGATGGAGAGCCTATATTCCAGACTCGTGAAGAGGCATCGAATTATCCTCCGCAAAAGAAAGACATAAACTCAAACTCTGTGAGAGGAAACTATAATGATGGAGAGCCTATATTTCAGACCGTTCAAGAAGCATGGAACTATCATCGGCAAAAGAAAGGCATAGACTCAAACCCTGTAAGCAAAAAACCACTTGCACCACCAGTACCTCCTAAAAATTATACGGAAAAAGTTACACAAAATAGAAATAATAATATTATTGAAAGAGGAGGTCGAAGATTCGTATAATTTCTTGCATATCCGGTTCATGGCACATTGTTTCAACTTACACTTCTTTAATCACTGTGCTAAATTATATTGTAAAGCAGCCAAATCAATATAACAGAATGCGCTAAGCTTTAAGCATAGAAACCACTTTATCGTAACTTGGCAATGATTTAATTTCTCCAATTGCAGCTAGAGTGGTTTTTTCATGCTGAGATAACAATTCTTTTGCTGCTTTTTTTACGTTAGCAGTGGTAACTGCACTAATTTTTTCTATTAATTCATTTTTACTGATGTATTTATTATAGTGACCGTAGTAGTATCCTAACGTTTCAGCACGTGAGCTAACACTTTCGCGTGACATTAAAATTTGGGATTTTACTCGTTCTTTTACTCTATTTACTTCTTCTTCCTTCAGATCATCCGTGGACAATTTCTTTAGTTCTGTCGTTATGGATTTTAAAAGCTTATCTAGATTACTACTATCTGTACCAGCAAAAATGGAAAGCATTCCCGTATCAGCATAGCTAGAGTTGAATGAGTAAATGGAGTAAGCAAGCCCCTGCTTTTCTCTTACTTCCTGAAACAGGCGTGATGACATGCCACTTCCTAGTATAGAATCAAGCACTTTAAATGTATGATATTTATTATCATCACGAGAAACGCTAGGTAGCCCAATTAATAAATGTACTTGATCTAATTTACGATGCTCTAGATATTCGCCACCGGTATAACTTGCATTCTGGCTTTTTTTTAGCTCTTTTGAATGAATCTTTGAGAGAAAGTCTCTGATTAATTGAACAACTTCCTCATGCTCAACATTTCCTGCAACAGCAAATATAATATTTTCACCAAAGTAATGCTGATTTATGTAGTTATCTAGATTCGCTCGAGTAAAAGATTTGACAGTATCTTGCGTACCCAAGATTGACCTACCAAATGGTTGATCTTTATAAGCTGCTTCAAAATATTTATCGAAAATGATATCACTCGGTGAATCATTGGTTTGAAAAATCTCTTGTATTACAACACCCTTTTCACGTTCCAATTCATCTTCTGGAAATATAGAATTTATTAATATATCTATTAATATATCTATCCCAGTTTTGATATCCTTTTTGAGAACCTTCGCATAGTAACTGGTGCTTTCCCTACCGGTGCAGGCATTAAAAGCTCCACCTATGTCGTCAAAAGCTTTCGCAATTTCAAATGCAGTTCTCGTTTTCGTTCCTTTGAAAGCCATGTGCTCTAAGAAATGAGATATTCCATTTTGCTTTGCACTTTCAGCTCTACTGCCAACACCAACCCGTATATTTAAAGCTACGGAATCAACGTCATGCACTCGCTCAGTTATTACGCGCAGACCGTTATCTAGTTTTGTTACCTGTGGAACGTTCATCTTATATATTCTTTGTTAAATTCTCTTCTGCAAAATCCCAATTGATCAAATGATCAAGAAAAACTTTTATGTAGTCAATTCTGCGATTTTGACAATCTAAATAGTATGCATGCTCCCACACATCCATAGTAAGCAGTGGTACCTGATCATAAATTAGCGGCAAATCCGCATTTGGAGTTTTAGTAATTTTGAGCTTTCCTTTTTCAAGCACTAACCATACCCATCCACTACCAAATTGGCCTATTCCACAATTTGAAAATTCTTCACAAAATTTATCAAAGCCACCAATATCGTCCTGAACTTTTTTTGCTAGAAGACCATCATCTTTAGGCTTACCACCACCGTCCTTCTTCATTGAATTCCAATAAAAAGTGTGATTCCAAACTTGTGCTGCGTTGTTAAATATAGGAACTTTGTCACTATGGCTATGAACTTTCGTTACTAATTCCTCAATTCCCATATGTTGATGGTCAGTATTTTTAACCAGCTCGTTAAGCTTATTTAAATACCCCTTATGGTGCTTGTCATAATGAAAATTCAATGTATTTGCAGATATATAAGGCTCTAAAGCTGCTTTATCATATGGCAACTCAGGTAAAGTAAAACTCATGCTGACCTCTTTATTTCCGATGGTATGGTAATATGTGCTTTTGCGCAACACATAATTTAGTATTGCAGTTATTCTAAAATAAGTTATACTAATGAGGTAATTATATTTTTATTTTTAGAGGAGTAATATGTCAAGTTTATGAAGCACCCCTACCAAAAGCGTTGTAGGTAACGAAGTTGTTTGGTAGAAGTTATAGTCCTAATTCTCCCGGTCGAGTTTTATTCCTATAACTTTCCCACAAGAACCGTGCATGCGTAGAGTGAGCAGCCAGCGAGTTACTTGTTAAGTACTTTTCCAACAACCCCTCTCCGAACCACGCATAATCGTTTCCGTATCACGTGGCTCTCCAATAATCTAACGTTTTAAGGAGTCACCATCATATTTTCCATATTGGATTTTCTTATGGCATTCATGACAAACAACAAGAGTCTTCCTCTGTCGTTCAATCATTCTCTTTTTCCATTTCGGTAGCTCAGTATTACGTTTACCTAGCAAATCAGCAAGTTTACGTACGTGATGTACTTCAATCTGCTCTTGTGATTTACATAAGTTTGTGCCAATAGTCTTTGCTCTATTTCACTACGCTTATTCCATATTGGTATAAGGTTATCACTTATGCTTACCCATTTATTTCATTTTAGTGATACAGCACCAAAGTGTGTAATTAATGGTATCTTTGATGGTAAACGATCTACTCTGATTTGGATGACTTTTCGTTTTTCACCTTCATCGTTTTCAATCATCGCACCAAATTTTCTATAAATTTTCCTGCAAGTTGTTTTGTATTTAGATGCTAAAGTCTTTACTAATGATACTTCCATCACATACTTCAAATAACTTAGTGTGTGAAGGTTGTAGGCCATTTTGTAATATTGTACAATTCCTCGATATTCAGTTTGATACTGAGCAACAATACTGTAAGCTGTATCAAATATACGTTGAGGTAAATGTATAGGCTTTCCACAACGCATACACTTTTTCTGCTTTATATGATGTG
>NZ_QPIP01000054.1 GCF_003344345.1 Wolbachia endosymbiont of Cylisticus convexus
GTTAGTTTTTATCGGCCAAGACAACTAAGTTTTATAGAGGGAAGCAAGGGAACATTTATTTACGGAGAGTTATGCACAAAAAGCTTTTCGGGTAGTTATGATGAGATATACTATTACCCATATGCTGCACTTGGAGTAGTATTTGTAAAAAATACAACCAATGTGAACATAAATAAAGCAATAGAATTTGTTGGATCATCGTATTCGAGTACGGAGTATGGAGGTGCAGGATTATTTGTGGGAACACCAGATAATACCAATTCTAATAAATCAAGAATTTCAAGAATAATATGGAAAAATGTTTACCAATACACGAGTTCTGATAGCAAATTAGCTGGATCTGGTAATGTGGAGATTCCAGCAGGAAAAACAGTTGCAATATTACTTTACACATCATCTTACCTGTATTCCAGAACACAAGTTAGTCAAGGTATGCTTGCATCAAATTATGTACACAACTATGGTCAATTTATTCAGTGGGGGATTTAAACATACGTAGCAATGTTCTAACTACAGGACTTGAAGTAGATGTGGAGAGAACGCTAAAAGCTTGGCAATGTCCAGGATTATCTAACACGTATGAGATTTGGAGGTAACAAACAATGTCTATCTACATTAGATTTGAAAATGATAAACAAGTAGAAACAACAACACTTGAAAGCAAGCCAACTGAAAATGATTGGTATGAAGCACCAGAAGATTTTGATTGGCAAAAAAGCTATTGTTTAACAGAAGGAGGAAAAATTGCTCAGCGTACTAAAGAAGATATACAAAAGGAGTTACTGGATAATGCGAAGCTTTTCTGTACTTAATAGTATGCGTTTTCATTATGATAATCATACTCACCAATATGCAGGGCATTCTCACCAAAAAGCTAAATCTTATGAGATTCAAGCGAAAGCCGCAAAAAGCATTCTAGCAGCACCAGAATCTATGAATGAAAAGGATAAAGAAATTATAGAACCTTTAGCAAAAGTCCGTGGCATTACGGTTATTGAAATGGCAAAAATAATAGAAAAGAAGGCAGAAAAAGCAGTAATTAAATGTGAAGAGCTTGAAGATTTAGCCAAGAGAAAGATTGAAGAAGCCAAGAGTGAAAATGAGCTACAGACTTTGCTCGATGATTTCAGAAAAAAAATACAAGAAAGTTAAAAGAAATGGCTGAAGAATTTTTACATGGTGTAAATGTTATTGAGGTAACCTCAGGGGCAAGAACAGTACGTACAGCTAAATCATCAGTGATAGGTGTAATTGGTACTGCACCTGAAGCGAACGTGCCACTGAATAAACCAGTATTAATAGCAGGAAGTTTAAAAGAAGCAGCAAGGCTTGGAAAGAGTGGAAGTTTACCTTCTGCAGTAAATGGAATATTTTCCCAAATGGGTGCAACAGTAGTAGTTATTAGAGTTGAAGAAAGTGAAAACATCAATCCAAAATTAAAAGAAGAAGAGACGCTGAAGAATATAATTGGCGGTGTTGATAAAGAGACTGGAGAGTATCAAGGGATTCAAGCATTCCTCAGTAGTGAAAGCATAGTTCATGTTGCTCCAAGAATACTGATTGCACCTCAGTTTACTCATCAATTGCCTGAATCTGAAAATCCTAAAAACCCAGTAGTAGCAGCTTTGATAGGAGTAGCAGAAAAGCTGAGAAGTATAATAGTAGCAGATGGTCCAAATACCAATGATGAAGAAGCAATAAAATGGCGAAAGAGTATCGATAGTTCAAGAGTTTACGTAGTTGATCCTTGGGTTAAGGTGTTTATTGAAGGAAAAGAAGAAATCTTGCCTCCAAGTTCATTTGTAGCTGGTTTAATAGCGAAAGTAGATAGCGAGCAAGGATTTTGGCACTCACCTTCAAATAAAGAGATAAATGGTATTATTGGAACAAGCAGGCCTATTGATTTTACGCTCGGTAATACAAATTGTAGAGCAAACCACTTAAATGAAAATGAAGTCACGACAATCATTCATCAAAATGGCTACAAGCTCTGGGGAAACAGGACATGTTCAAACGATGCGAAATGGGCTTTTCTATCAGTGAGGCGTACTGCAGATTTAATTAACGATAGTTTACTTCGAGCTCATCTATGGGCAGTTGATCGAAATATTACCAAAACTTACATAGATGATGTGATTGAGGGGGTGAATTCTTATTTGGCCAATTTAAAAGCCCAAGGAGCTATTATCAGCGGAAAATGTTATGCAACTTCAGAATTAAACACACCAGCAAATATTGCAAGCGGAAAAGTGTCTTTTGATTTTGAGTTTACACCACCATATCCAGCAGAACAGATTACTTTTAGGTCACACCTTGTGAGTGGTACAATATTATAAAAAGGGGAGAAAGAGGAAAAATGTTACCGAAAATACTGAGAAATTTTAACGTATTTGTTGATGGTCGTGGTTATGCAGGAAAAATAGATGAAATAACCTTGCCGAAGCTTACCATAAAAACCGAAGAATACAGAGCTGGTGGTATGGATATTCCAATAAATATTGATATGGGAATGGAAAAGTTAGAAGCAGACTTTACTTTTTCTGAATACGATACAGAACTCTTTCGGCTATTTGGCTTGATAAATGGAAACTCTGTATCTTTAACTCTTCGTGGTGGAATGCAAGGAAGTGGAAGTAATGAAGTTGAAGGAGTTATTATCAACCTTAGGGGCATATTTAAAGAATTTGATTTTGGTAGCTGGAAACCTGCTGAAAAAGCCACTCTAAAATGCACTGTAGCTGCTCATTATTATAAACTTACGATAGGTGGCAATGAGCTGATAGAGATCGATGCTGAAAATATGATAAGAAAGATAAATGGTGTTGATCAAATGGCCTTGCTGCAAACGGTTTTAGGTATTTAGGTTTAGTTTTAAAAAGATTTTAGAATTTTATTTTTTAGGAGAAAGTATGACAACAGTAAAACTTGATAATCCAATAACAGTTGATGGTATTTCTGTCTCAGAACTTACCATTAGACGTCCAAAAGTTAGAGATTATCTTGCTATTGAGAGACTTAATGGTAGTGATCTAAGTAAGGAAGTAACTTTGACTGCCAATTTGACATCAGTTGCAAAAGAAGCAATTGAAGAGTTAGATATTGCTGATTATGTGAAAATTCAAGAGGTATTAAAGGATTTTTTTTCACCGATTATCCAAAAAACTTGAGATTAGAAGTATTAATGTTCAGCTCTGTTGTAGGAGGCGGGGTTGAACAAATACTTGATATGGAGATTAATGAATTTATCTTATGGCATAAAGCAGCGAGGAAGGTACAATGTCAACATTATCTATAAAAATCGGAGCAGTTTTAGATGGAAGTTTTAATACTGTAATAAAAGGAAGTAGTAGTCAACTTACTCATCTTGGTGAGAATATAAGAAAGCTTGACTCATCTTTAAAATCAGTATCAAAGTTTAAGCAGTTAGGTCATGATGTTTTGACTAGCAAGAGGTCATGGAAAGGCTTTGAAGATCAAGTAAAATCTTTAGCTAAACAAATGAAGGCAATAGAGAAACCGAGCAAAACTTTAAAAGCAGAATTTGACAAGGCCAAAACCTCCGCAACAAAAGCAAAAGAAGCATATTTGAAAAAGAGAGATGCTTTGCATTCATTTAATGAAGAAGTAAGAAAAAGTGGAAGAAATATTAAGTCATTAGTAAGTGATCAATATAAACTTGGTTCTTCTATTGAAGTGCTAAAAGGTAAGTATGGTAAGCTTGGGTCTGCAATACGTAGTCACCAAAGTTTTTTAGCAAGCAAAGCACATTTTAAGTCACAAATTATAGAGACTATTGGGCTAGGGCTAACGCTTGCAGCTCCAGTTAAAGTTGCGATTGACTTTGAAAGTGCTATGGCTGATGTTACAAAAGTAGTTGATTTTGATGAAAAGACAAAGGAAGCTGATAAATTTGCAAAAAAGTTAAAAGAGATGTCACGTACTATACCATTATCGGCAGCAGAGTTAGCACAAATAGCTGCAAGTGGTGGTCAACTTGGTATTGACAAAAATGATCTTATGAAGTTTACAACAGTAGTTGCCAAAATGACCACAGCATTTGATATGTCTGCAGAACAAGCAGGAGATTCTATAGCTAAACTTTCTAACGTTTATGGAATTAATGTTAGTGAAATGGAACACGTTGGTAATGTGATCAACCACTTGTCAGATAACACTGCTGCTAAAGCAAAAGATATGGTTGAAGCTCTAGCAATAGTTGGTGGTACTGCAAAGCAGTTTGGATTAAAGTTTGAACAAACAAGTAGCTTAGTAAATGCTTTCATTAGTTTGGGCAAACAACCAGCAAAAGCTGCAACTGCTATAAATGCACTACTTTCAAAACTTCAAACTGCTGAAGGTCAAGGAAAAGAATTTAAGGAAGCACTAGAAGAAATGGGCATAGCCGCAGAAGAAATGGTACAAAGGATAAGTGAAAATGGGGAAAAAGCACTACTTTACTTTTTTCAAACTCTAAAGAAAATGGATAATCAGGAACGTTCTACAATCCTGATGAAACTTTTCGGTCAGGAATATCAAGATGATATTGCATTATTAGCTGGAAGTTTTAATAAGTATGAGGATGCAATAAAGTTATTGGCTAATACAGAAAAGTATGGAAGCTCTCTGCAAAAAGAATTCAAAAATCGTGCAGACACTACAGCCAATAAATTAAGACTCCTTCGAAATGCAATAGCTGAAGTTGGTATGAACCTGGGCTCGGTGATGCTGCCTACTTTAAAATTTATAGCTGAATTTTTACAAGAAAAAACTAGGAGCATAGCCTTATTTGCAGAAAAATATCCAACCTTAACTACAGCAATCATGGGAACTATAGCAGCTTTAATAAGTTTGAAAATCTTAGTAGTGGGCTTAGGTTATGGGTTTACTTTTTTAGCAAGTACAGTTCTCGGTTTAAGAGCAAAAATAATTGCAACATTTTCATTTTTATCAGCTACAGTTTTTCCTGCAGTAATAACAGGACTAAGAGCAGTAACACTCGCTGTAATGAGTAACCCGATTGGATTTTTAATAGCAAGTCTTGTTACTGGTGCAGCTCTTGTTATAACTAACTGGCAAAAGGTGAAAGACTTTTTCTCTAGCTTTTGGAAGTATATAAAATCGATAATAAAACCCATAGAAGAAGCTTTTTCATGGGTAGGAAATACTATTAGCAGTGTGTTTGGAAAAATCTCTGAGAATAGTCCATTGAAAGAATTTGAAAAAAGAAAAAGTATTGTTACTGAAATAAAAGCAGTCCATACTCCCCTAAAGAGTAATATTCTCAACAGTGGAAATCCTTTGCTAGGTAACAGTATAATTAAAGAATTTTCCAAGAGAAATCAGAATAGCTTCAGAATCAAAAGCCTTATTGAGGAAAAAAAATCCACAGAAAATGATAAGATATTTGCAGATTTTGCAACGAGTAAATTTGAAAACAAAGAACAGAAAACTATGAATCAAACTCAGAACATCACTAATAATTACACTATCAGCATTAAAGCAGAGCCAAATCAAGATATTCGTAATCTTGCAGATGAAGTAATAAAAAGAATAAGAGAAAAATCACGTGATGTTATGTTCGATACGGTAGATCCCATTTACTGATGCTATCCCTTGGTCCATATAAATTTACTCCGATAAGTTTGAAATATAGCAAAGAGAAGCGTTGGAGTGTGGTTGAGTGTATTGGTAAGCAATTACTACAGAATATTGGCCAGGGAGCAGAAAATATAGATTTAGAAGGAGTAATTTATCTTCATAATGGATTAGATCAGTTAAAGAATATAAAAGAGGCAGAAGAACCTCACACTTTAGTTGATAGCATGGGAAATGTTTTGGGGCAATTTGTAATTACTCGCTTTGAAGAAAAGCAAACATCATTTTTCTCTTGTGGATTGCCAAAAAAAGTTGAATTCAGTTTAAGTTTGAAGCGTTATTCATGACTATATATTACTTAGCAAAAGAAAATGATATGTTAGACTATATTTGCTGGAAGCACTATGGATTTACTTCAGGAGCAGTAGAAATAGTATTAGAAGAAAACCCTGGACTTGCGGAATATGGAAGTTTTTTACCGGCAGGACTGAAAATTAAGCTGCCTATAATTGAGAAACCTCTACAGAAATCAACCTTGAAGATTTGGGGGTAAGATGCAACCAGAGTTTATCATTGAAGGGTATGAATTAGCAAAAGACCGCTTGGTGTCAATGCATGTTACTGATGAATCAGGGACTATAGAAGATATAGCTGAAATATGTGTCGATTACAGGGATGATAACATAAAAGTTCCAAAAGAGCTAAAGATTGCTTTGGGATATAGAGAAACAGAGGTACTACCCATAGGTATATATAGAGTCAATGAAATTACAGTACAAAGTCCACCAAAAACCTTAATAATCAAAGCTCATGCAACAAATTTGATGATATCGCTAAAGGAAAAAGTATCCAGAGAATGGCACCAGATTACGTTAGGTAATTTAGTCAAGGAAATAGCAAATAAACATGGATATGGATACAAAGTTGCTGAGGAATTTAAAGACATATTAATACTACATATTGACCAAACTGAAGAGAGCGATATAAGTTTGTTGACTAGAATAGCTATAGAGCGCGAAGCCATGGCAAAACTGGCAGGAGGGTATATATTGTTTATTCCAAAAGGTGCAGCAAAGTCAGCAACGGGAAAAGCTTTAGGAACGACAACTATTAGACCTCAAGATCCAATCAATTGGAAAGTGCATTTTACTGTGCGTAATAAGTACAACTCAGTGATAGCGAAATGGCATAGCTATGAAAAGGGAGAGACCATATCGGAAAGAGTAGGTAGCGGCGAACCAAGTTACGCTATACAAACAATTTATCCAAATGCAGAGTCAGCACTGAGTGCAGCAAATGCCAAGTTGAAACAATTGAAGCGTAATAATGAGACTTTAGAAATGACAATACCAGGTAATCCAGAATTATGTGCAGAGGCAAAACTTAATCTTGTAGGGTTCAATCAGGATATAGATCGTGAATGGGTAATTGATAGAGCAGAACATACTTTAAATAGTTCAGGATATCGTACTGCATTATCGGCATCTTTTAGTAATTATGTTTAAGAGAAAATAAGTAAATTGCTGATTTAATGCAAAAAAAATGCTGAACATGAGCAAGAAACAAGCTACATTGTGGTTTATACTGGTAATAGTATGTGTTGTTATTACATATTACTATCAAAAATCCAAGGCCGCTGAAGAGTATCAGAAAATGTTAGAAATGTCAGCTAAGAACTGTGACTTAGAAACTGTGAAATCATTAGTAAAAAAAGTAGAGATGATTCAAGTATTAGCAAAAAGGCATTATATTATGCTTCAGAGAAAGGATGCTTAGAAATTGTTACATTTTTGTTAAACGAGGGGATGGATATAAATACTATTAGTTTAGCATTACTTGATGCTGCTGAAGGTGGTCAGTTAGAGATTGTAAAACTTTTGTTGGAGAGAGGAGCTAACCCTCATGTTGTAGACTGGAAAGGAAGAACTGCAAAAACTATAGCAATGAAGAGGTCATCTTATAGTGGAAATAAGAAGTCTTATAGAGAAATCGTAGACCTACTTGCTGAGGCAGAAAAAAATTATAAAACAGAAAAGTAACGACTAATTCATTTCTACAGTTTGAAACAAAAGCTTTCAATAGTTTTCATAATAAATTAAATCATTATGCAGAACCAAAAAATCCCAATTACGGTAATTATTACCATATTAATCCAAACCGTAGCATTGATATGGTGGTTATCCAAGCTAGACTCAAGGGTACAATTTCACGATAAACTTATTGAATATGGTTTAATGGAAAAAGTGTTAGTACTTGAGGAAAGGGTAAAAAATCTTTCTGAAGAATTAGATGAGTTTAAATTGCAGGTTTTAAGCGGAAAAATTAAATCTTAATATCCTTACCTAAATTTACAATTGATTAAATACATTTTATCCGTTGATGGAGGTGGTATTAGAGGCATCATACCAGCCATTATTCTAGCAGAAATAGAGCAAAGGACAAGGAAACAGATAGCTGAAATCTTTGATCTTATAGCAGGTACTTCAACCGGTGGAATTGTTGTAGCAGGGTTATGCAAAAAAGATGAACGGGGAAATCCCCAATATTCAGCAAATGATTTAGTTGAGCTTTACCAAGAATACGGGTCATATATTTTTAAATCTTCATTCTTCAGGCGATCAATATTATCTTGGTTTAACTGCGCACAATATCCACATAAAAATATTGAATCTGTACTGGATAAATATTTTGGAGAGGATATTCTAAAGAACACTTTAAGTAATGTGTTGATTACGAGTTACGATATTCAGAATAACTGCCGTGTGTCCAGAAAAGGTAAGTATGCTCAGTAGGAGACAAACCTACCAGGATAAAAGTCGGAGTCCTGTAGCTTGGGTAGCAATATGGAGGGAAACCAAGATATTGAAGCCTACCGACAACGTTATCGTAAGGATAATGGCAAATTATCAGGTTGTAGCGAAAGCGAACACACAGGTGGCCTCGAAAGTCTGCAAAACTAAAGGCTGAGCTCACGGCAATTGGGTGAAAGCAACATAGATAGCTGAAATACGAATGATACAGCATATCTACTTTAGCGGGGTGGTAGTGATGACATGATAATTAGGGCATACGAGGCAACTGGAGAAGCCCTCCTCATCCCAAGGAGAAATACCTTGGAGCGGTAGGTTCTATAACTGGAAACAGGAAATGAACCGAAGATGAAAGGGTGGCGGATGGGTGCGTAGTAGTGATGAAGTGAGGTAATGCTCATGGAGCAAAGGCACCCTACTAGTAAGAATCTTTTAACAAAAGGAAGGTAAAGGTAAAAATGACAAAAATGCCAATAAAATTACAAGACCTGAGAAGAAAGATATATATCAAAGCGAAAGCAGAACCGGAATGGCGATTCTGGGGAATCTATGTACACGTCTGCAAGATGGAGACACTAAAAGAAGCATATAAGCTAACAAAGAAAAGCAATGGGGCACCAGGAATTGATGGGGTAACATTCAAATCGATAGAGGCAGAAGGCTTAGAAAAGTATCTTCAGCAAATAAGACATGAACTAATAACCAAAACCTATAGCCCAAATAGGAACCGGAGAAAGGAAATACCAAAAGTTGAGGGAAAACTCAGAACGTTGAACATACCCTGCATCCGGGATAGAATAGTGCAAAGTGCACTAAAGCTAATAATTGAACCGATATATGAATCTGACTTTCAGAACGGATCATATGGATATAGACCCAAGAGAAAAGCGCATGAAGCAGTAAGCAGAGTAGCGAAAGCAGCAATCAAAGGCAATACAAAAGTTATTGACATAGACCTAAAATCCTACTTTGACAATGTACGACATCATATTCTTATGGAAAAGATTTCCAAAAGAATAAAAGATAAAGAAACCATGCACTTGATCAAGCTAATCCTTGAAACAGGAGGGAAACGAGGAATAGCACAAGGATCACCACTTTCACCACTACTAAGCAATATATACCTTAATGAGGTAGATAAAATGCTAGAGAAGGCAAAAGAGGTGACAAAAGAGGGAAAATATCGACATATAGAATACGCCAGATGGGCAGACGATTTAGTGATACTGATAGATGGGCACCAGAGATGGGAATGGCTCGAGAAATTAGTATACAAAAGGTTACAAGAAGAATTAGCAAAACTAAAAGTAGAAGTAAACGAAGAAAAGACAAAAGTGATTAATCTTAAAGAAAAAGGGACATTCAGCTTTCTAGGATTTGATTTTCAACAGAATATTACAAGACAAGGAAAGTGGAATGTGAGGATAACACCCAAGATGAAAGCACGAACAAACCTACTTCAAAAACTGAAGGAAGTATTTCGTTGTTATAAATCACAACCAATAGGGAAAGTGATCCATATCATTAATCGGGAATGTTCAAAAAAGTGTGTCAAACCGAAAAAAAGTAATAAATTGATATAAAAAAATGGAGGTTTGACAATGAGTCAAAAAGTAGTAAACAGAACTAACGGATTGGTAGATTATAAAGAGTTGGAAACAAATATCCTGTCGTCTATACGAGAAGGAAGACCGTTGACAGGAAAGGAGGGAGCATTAACACCATTTATAAAAAAGCTGCTGGAGGCGAGTCTAGAAGGTGAAATAGAAAACCATTTATTAGCTGAAAGTGAAGAAAATAATCGCAGAAATGGGAGGAATGGAAAGACTTTACGTACAAGTGCAGGTTCATTTGAGCTGTTAACGCCAAGAGATAGAGAAGGAAGTTTTGAGCCGCAAATAGTCAAAAAAAGGCAAACAAGCTTACATCCAGAGCTTGAAACGAAGATTTTGAGCACATTTGCCAGTGGTATGAGCTATAGAGATATAGCGTCACACGTTGAGGAAATTTATGATCACAAAATATCGGTAGCAGAGATATCAAGTATTACCGACAAATTACTGCCTATAATCAATGAATGGCGTAGTCGTCCACTGCAATCAGTATACCCGATAGTATTTATGGATGGGATGTTCTTTAAGGTCAAGGAGGATGGACATTGCGTAAGTAAATGTATGTACAATATATTGGGCATAGACCAAAATGGCAGAAAAGAAGTCCTGGGCTTTTATTTGGCTGAAAGTGAAGGAGCTAACTTTTGGTTGGAAGTGCTAAATAACCTCAAAGAAAGAGGAGTAGAAGATATTCTGATTGCATGTGTAGATGGGCTAAAAAGCTTTCCTGCAGCCATCAACAGTGTATTTCCCAGTGCAGAAGTGCAGCTATGTATAGTACACCAAATAAGAAATTCTCTGAAATATGTATCCAGT
>NZ_QPIP01000055.1 GCF_003344345.1 Wolbachia endosymbiont of Cylisticus convexus
TGCTTCAAGTAAAGAAATTGCTGAGAATTATCTGCTTGAGCTGGAAGGAAAATGGGGAGAAAAGTATCCTTTAGTTATAAAATCCTGGCAGAACAATTGGGAAAACTTATCCAGTTATTTTAAGTATTCTGGGCCAGTTAGGAAGCTGATTTACACCACTAATCCAATTGAGGGGTTGCATAGACAAATCAGGAAATTTACTAAAACTAAGGGTTCATTTACTAGTACAAATGCCTTGTACAAACAGGTATATTGTGCTATAAAAAAGGTAGAGCAAAAGTGGATTATGGCTCTCCCTAATTGGGCTTTAACTATGTCTCAACTTGATATTTTCTTTCCAGATAGGTTGAAAATTGAGTTGAACTAAAAATGCGGCTTGACACACTTTTTTGAACATTCCCAAATATTGCTATGCAAACCTTTTTTGATAGTATGCATATTGCTTATCAGAAAAATATTGATAGCATTAAACAGGATTTTGGTTTTGACTTTGTCAATTCTTCTGTCAGTTAATTCATGCCTGTCAGATTAAGTTGTGTCTAGTACATATAATTCTTACTCTAATTTTTGCTTCTTTTCCTAACAATACCTCGTTTTCTAAAAATCTCTAAACATTCTAATAACTCCATTTTTTGATTTATCATATATGTTGGTATCAACGACTTATGAAATAAGCTCCTATTTCATTGATTTGTTTATTGGCACAAAATAACCAAGATTAGCTAAATCGTTACTTGATCAAATGCTCCCTATAACCTTCTTACTCCCTCCGTTATGTTTAATTGATCGAATGTCTGATTTAAGTAATCAAAAACTAATTGCAACTTTATTCTGGACTTACTCTCATAACCTTTGTAACTACCCTTTATACAGACTTTCCTATACTGTTAGGCAGAGCTACTGTCCAATAATTTAACACTATTAAATTGCTGTAAGATTTTGCAATCAATCCGTAGTTAAATAAACACAAAATACATTTGTTTCATAAACTCAACTGCTTCTTCATTAAACCTAAACCCTGTTTCCACAAATTCTTCGTTTAATAATTGGCACATTGCATCTATGCTGCAGTTTTCAATTGCCCAAAATTATAGCTTTTATGAATGATGAACCGCCTCTTCCTTTTCTGTTTCAATTGATTGCCATTTCATTGAAAAATTTGTTGAGGTTATTTGATAGGCGAGTTATTTTATTCATTGTTACTTCTCTCACTAAAAACATATCTGTGAGAACTTATTATTCTATCTCCTCATATCTTTTTCCTTAACTTGACTCGTATGGTTGATAGTACAATCTCCTAACCGAGGTAGTCAAGACTCCATCAATGATTTGACCGTTCCTTCCAAAACCATGCTTATATACGGGCACTTAAGGCAGGCACCACTGGAAAAATCGGTTATAACTGCAGAGACGCTCCCTGCACAACTATACCCGAAAATTGCTAAACTTAAATTTTGGTGTTTCTTCTTGATTTGACAGATTTTGTTTATCTGACGCTTATATAGGTAAAAACCTAGAAATATTGTGAAGACATAAAGTGCACATAGTGCAAAAAATTAAAGATAAGACACCAACTATATAATACTTTTGTCGTTTAATCTGCATAGATTGAAGGTAATAAAATACCTTCAGTGTTATGGTAAGGGGAATGGTGGAGTTTATAAAGGAGTTTTTACATAAATGACGCCCAGGTAAAAATTATACGATTATGCAAAAAGTTTATTTTCAAAACTGTTGGTATAATATAGAAAAAACCTCACCTTCATTAATAATAGATTACTTACCAATTGGGTAGTCACCGGTGAAACAAGCATCACAATATTGTGGTGTAGCATTGTTACGCCTTTCTGCTTTAACAGCCCTATATAGTCCATCAATACTCAAGAAGGCTAAGCTATCTACTCCTATACTTTTCTTTATTTCTTCTATAGATTGAGTTGCGGCAATTAAATCTTTGCAATCTGGTGTATCTATTCCATAAAAACAAGAATGCTTAATTGGTGGGCTTGAAATCTTTAGGTGAATTTCTTTTACTCCCGCATCTTTTAACATAACTATTATACTTCTGAGCGTACTACCACGCACTATACTATCGTCTATTAAAATTATGTTTTTACCTTTTAAAATATGCTTATTAGCATTGAATTTTAATTTTATTCTAACCTTACGTATTTCAGCTGTTGGCTGTATAAACGTTCTTCCTATGTAGTGATTACGAATTATTCCCAGTTCCATGGGTAACCTTGAATGCTTTGCATATCCAATAGCTGCAGGTATTCCAGAATCAGGTATAGGTACAATCATATCCACATTGTCTTTTGGTGGACTCTCTTCTGCAAGTGTTTTTCCTATCCCTTTTCTTGCATCGTATATAGACCTGCTTTCCATTATGCTATCAGGTCTTGAAAAATAAACGTATTCAAAAATACAAAAACTTGATTTTTGCTGTGAAAAAGGAAACGCTGAAGCTAAATTACCATTTCGATCAATGGTGACTAACTCACCTGGCTCTACTTCTCTAACAAATTTCGCATTTATTATATCAAAAGCACAAGTTTCAGATGCAAGAACATAGGAACCATTTAACTTCCCTAAAACAAGAGGTCTGATTCCTGCTGAATCTCGTACTCCAATAATTACTTCTTGATTGATTGCTACAAAAGAATAAGCGCCTTGTATTTGCTTTAATGCATATATAAAACCCTTCAAGAAGCTATCTTTCTCACTTTTTGCTATCAGATGCACTAGTACTTCTGTGTCAATATCTGACTGAAAAATGCACTTTTGTTTAATTAATTGTTCGCGTATAGGAGAAATATTAATTAAATTACCATTATGTGCTATAGCAAAACTGCCAAATCTGTCACTTTTACCAAGCATGGGCTGTGTTCCAGACTTACTACCACTTGTTGAATATCGAACGTGACCTATTGCGCAATCTCCAGGTAAGGATTTCTTTATTTCATCTATATCATCAAGTACGCTGCTCACCTGACCTTGAAAATGATAAGAGAGTAGCTTACCGTTGTTACTAGTTGCTATGCCAAAAGACTCTTGACCCCTATGCTGTAAAGCGTGTAGAGCGAGTATAGAATTAAAAGCAGCACTTTGGCTGCAACTTATGCCAAATACCCCACACTCCTCATGTACTTCATCAAGCATAAAAAATATTAAATAAAGCCTGATTGTACTTTAGCAGAGGCAAAGTACAAGAATTTTATTTGTTAATCCCTTTCAAAGCTGAAGCTTTCTATGATAACTTTGATATATATCAGAAAGTAGGTTATACGCAATTAATCAAATAAAGTATGGGTAGCTGATATTACTTACCATAACAAATCTATTTGTGATAGTTGCAGTACTTGGTGCATAGGACTTCACTGGCTGACATTTTTAGCTCCGATATAAAATAAGAATACTGCAACAGAGTGAATGTGAGGTTGATCTTGTAGAATTCTACAGAAATTTACAGCAAAAAAATTGAGAGCAGAACCCCTTCACCAATTGATTTTTTTAGATCAATTCTAGTAAACTATTCTCCTTTTGAGATTTTTGACAATTTTTAAGTACCGAAGAAAAAAAGATATTTTTTATTGACTTACCTATGTATTGAGATAATTACTAAGAAGCTTTAGTGAGTAGTGGTATACAATATGGTTAATCAGGTAAACAAACGAGATGAAAGTAATCATCTTTTAAAGCTTGAACAGCTCTCTTATAACTTCTTCAAGAATCGACAGAATAGCTCACCAAATCCAGAATTACCGATCATAAGTCGTAAGAATAGGCACATGTATTTAACCAAGAAAAGGTACGAAAAAATAAAGATGTTATAGAGTATCTTAAAAGTCTTGACTCTATTGAAATAGCAGAGAGATGTTCAGCAAATCATCTTTTTGAGCGAGACTCATCTTCTACGAAACTGCAAATACCATTAACTACAGATGAACAAAGTCTAGTTGAAAAATTTTGTGATGAGATGACAAAAGGTATGACAGAACGCAATGAGCAAGAAAGCGTTTTAAGGTACATTGAACGCATAACAGAGGACTATTTAAATCAAGGAATAAGATTAAACTCATATTACGGTAAGGATAATAAAACTGTAACAAATTTAATATTTGAAAAAATGGAAGAATTAATTAATCGCTTTCACACAAATCCACATAATTCAACTACGAAAAATATCATACAAAAGATCACTCGTGATTTAGTGTTAAAAGGTGGGGTAGAAAAAGAATTATCTTTTTATAGCGATATTGAAGGCGGATATTATGGCCCTGATGATTTAAAAAATTTGAACGAGCAATGTAAGAGTAGGAGAAAAATTCTAGAGGGTATAGCATATGAAAGTATTGTGAAAAAAGATAATAAGCAAATTGATGAATATGACCTCGAAGTAGAAGTAGATAATAAATATTTTTATATTCAATATCCACGAGGTAGTATTATTGAAACTGCAAGAGTCTTAAATAATGAAAAAGCTAAAGATTTAGAAATTGGCATATTTCAAATTGAGGAAAGCATAGTAAGAGTTGAAATCACAAAAGACGGAAAAAGAAATTACACAGATATTTTTAAAGGTGGCATTGAAATATTTTTTACTACTAAACTAGGAGAGATTAGTATTTATCTACGGAAAGATGGTAACAAAATGGTAGTAGAAATTGATGAGGAAAGTAAAATAAGGTTTAGCAAGTTAGAAAACAAATCAAGCTTTGGAGGGAATTGTCTTATACAAGGGAAAAGTGTTTTAGAAGTTATGGGCAAGAGTTTTGAGAATATTCCTACACAGTCAACTCAGACTATTAAGAATGTTCCATCTACTAGTCTTACGCAAGCGTGTTCACAGCAACAAGAAAACTCAGGTAGGGGGTTAAATTAATGTATTTTTTAGGACAAGAAATTAATTATAAATATTCATACGCATTGAATTAGAGCAGAGGATATGAGACAGTAATTAACAGAAGAACTAAAGGTAAATGTGATTGTCAAAATGGTGATTGATTAAATCAACTTGGATAAGTAAATAGCAGCTTTACAGCTTGTTTTTATGAATGAAGATAAAACGTTGTAGCCAAGTGCGCTTTCAGCATTGTGCTGAATTGCAATATCTCTGTGTTCTAACTCTTCATCGCGAAATTTACTTATAGTTTCTCTTAGTTCCCCATCTTCTAAATGTAAGACTTGCTCCTTATAGTGCTCTCCGATCACTTCTTCAACTGCAGCAGTGCAAGCCATAGCAGCTTTTTTACCCATCATGGCAGTTACAACACCAAGTGACACCCCTAAAACACGCCAAACTGGCAACAAAACAGTAGGACGAACTCTTTGCTCCTTGATTTTCTCATTAAAATAGTGGAAATGTTTTTTTTCCTGCTCCTCCATTTCAATTATTTTGTCAATTATGGAAGATTTTTTAAGAATAAATTTTTGACCAGAATAAATGCAAATGGCTCCATATTCGCCAGCATGATTTACTCTAATTGCTTGTTCTAAAAAATTTCCTTTCAATTTTTTTATATTGTTTTTCAATGTTTCCTCCATTTATTTCTGCATTAGTACTACTATAAACCAACATATTATAGAGTAAATAAAATTCCATGCATACATTGCAAAAACATTATGATTACAGAAACTCAAGTAGCTATAGCAACGACAAAAGTTACTTGACAAACCCTCCCACTTTCCCTTATCATACCAATGAGAGTATTTATCCTTGTTTTTGGGCTCAACGACAAAATTCAGTAAAAAAACTCAGATGTTTATTGGCAAATTACATAAAATTATAGCGGCTGCATGTCTTTTTTATTTTTTCTACATTCAGCCAAATCGCGCTTAAAATAAGCGTTAGCACATTATTACAATGCCAATTTAAATTATTATAGGGTCAAAACTCGCTACTCGGGGATTCTTTTGTCTTTTTTATTTAGTAAATTTCTTAATATTTGGATTAGTTGGGAGTCCTATAGAGATGTCATTCCAGTGCTTGACACTGGAATCCAGTTCTTATTACCTGGTCAGTTTTCTGGATCCCAGTGTCTGGGTACTGGGATGACAAGAAATAGGCTCTTGCATGACAGGAAAAAGGGCACAGGGAGTTCTTTTGCCTTTTTCTCTATTTAGTAAATTTTTTAATATTTAATGCAAGTAGCCGGTACTGAGATGATAACGAGTAGTAAGCTAAACGTCTGTGTGGTTATTGGTATTATCAAGATATTCTCTAATCTTCTTTAAATCTTCCCAAGCTAAACGTTTTTGTGCTGGTTGACGAAGTAGGTAGGCTGGATGAAATATAGCGGCTGTAGTAATTGAATTAGATAAATATTGGTTAGTATAAGTATGAAATCTGCCACGCAAATTCGATATAGTCTTTGTGTTATCAAGAAGGCTATAACATGCAATTCCTCCAACTAAAATTAGAATTTGCGGTAAGACTAGCGCGATATGTTTCTCAACAAACGGCCTGCACATATCAAGCTCCAGATCAGTTGGCTTTCTGTTGCCAGGTGGACGCCAAAATACCGTGTTGCTTATATATACCTTAGTGCGGTCCAGACTAATTGCACTGAGCATCTTATCGAGCAGCATTCCGCTTGCACCACAAAATGGTATGCCTTTAAGGTCTTCATTTGCTCCTGGTGCTTCACCAACAAGCATGATTTTTGCATTTGGATTACCATCGGAAAAAACAGTATTAGTTGCAGTTTTTTTTATTTCACAACCCTCAAATGACTTAACTGCGCTTCTTAGTTCATCTACACTACTACATTCACTTGCAAGCTTCCTTGCTTCAATGATCCAGTCACTTGGGAACATGGTTTGTTGTTCTTTTTTCTGCTCGATGACAGAAGACTGTGCAGCTCTCTCATTTTCCACTTTTTTTTCCTCTTCACCTTCAGTTAGCGTGCAATCAACTCCCACTTCATGATAGAACTTCAACAATTCTAGATCTTCATTACTCATAGTTCTTTTTAACCTTCTGTGCCCTTCTCATAGCCATATCATATTTCAATTTAGACAAATGTCTAATGTATAATATGCCATTTAAATGATCTAGCTCATGCTGAATACATCTTGCAAGCCAACCACTAGCTTTTAGCGTCTGTTCTTCATTATTTAAATTTTTATATTTCACAGTTAAATATTTTGGACGCTTAATTTCATGGCTTTGCTCTGGAATTGAAAGACACCCTTCTATTAGTATTATTTGTTCATCGGATAATTCCGTAATTTCAGGATTAATCATGCAAAACTTGCCAACAGAATCATACCCTGTTGGCCCATCTTCAGCCTTCTCTGGCTGAACGTCCATGACAAAAACTTTCTTCAGCACTCCAACTTGCACCGCAGCAAGGCCAAGACCATCCGCATCGTACATAGTTTCGAACATGTTGTTTACTAATTCTTTAATTTTATCGTTTATATCTGTTACTTCACTGGCACGCGTGATTAACCTTTCATCAGGGGCAATTACAATTGGCAATTTAGACATAAAATTTTGATTTTATGTTTTATTTTTCCTTTGTACAGTATTTTGGGTATATTAAAATGTTGCTGTATTTTTAATAGAAATATAAATTATTAAAGGAAGCTACAATTTGAATGGAATTGTGTCATAAGGTCAACTAATGTACTCTGCAGTAATAATAAAACCAAAGCAGAATGTTTTTGCTGTTTTAGACATAGGTACAACAAAAATTATCTGTCTCATTGTTAAGATCAATAGCAATTTCAGCTATAAAATAATAGGAACGGGTTATAAAAGTGCAGAAGGTATAAGTGGTGGATCAATAACTGACGTAAAGCATGCAAGTTACTCTATTTCGTCAACTGTAGGTTTAGCTGAGCAAGTATCAGAAGAGGCTATAGACCAGATATATGTGAATGTGGCCGGATGTGGAATCTCATCTTTTAACGTACATAACGAAATAATTGCAGCTAATCACGAAATTTCAGACCGAGATATAAAACGTGTAGTCTTTCAGACATTTGAGAAATATATCGAAGAAAATGTTATAATTCACAATATACCACTTAAATATCACTTAGATGACATGACTGACATAAAGGAGGTCAGTGGATTATATGGAAAAAGATTATCTGCTGACGTTAATGTCGTCACTGCTTCGCGTCCAGCGCTTACCAATATTGAAAATTGTATAACTAATAATAGCGGGATAAGCATGGCCGGTTGTATTGCTTCTGCATATTCTGCAGGCCTTGCCTGTCTAAGTGAAGATGAAAAAGAGCTAGGAACTGCCGTTGTTGACATAGGGGGTGGGTGCACTGCAATTGGAATTTTTAAGAGAGGAAAGCTTATATACGCAAGCAGCATTCCAATTGGTGGCATTCACATCACTCGAGATATAGCTTATGGACTATGCACAAGTATAGAGCATGCTGAACGCATAAAAATACTATACGGTAGCACTATCGTAACTTCAATAGATGAGAATGAATATATTACACTGCAAAACAATGAAAATGATGAACCGACTCGAGTACTCAAGTCCGAACTTATTGACATCATAAGACCTCGGGTTGAGGAGATATTTGAACTAGTAAGAGAGCAATTTCAAAAACAAAAAGATCCAATCAATAAAGTAGTTATCACAGGTGGTACTAGCCGGTTGGCAAGCATGAAAGAGATTGCAAGCTATATACTCAATAAACAAGTCCGTATTGGATGCCCTGAGTCTTGTAGCGGTCTTGATGGCGAATATGATAAAAATCCTGTATTTTCTGCTGCCATAGGTTCTATAAAGCTAATAATTGACACTTTTTATAAAAGTAATTCTGGAATGCTCGGTCATGATGGCAAAATAAGTAAATTATACCATTGGGTTAAATCGAAAGTCACAGTTTAATTTTACTGAATGAAATTCTTATATCTATCAAAGGAAACATTATGAATAAAAAATATTGTTTCAAAATTAATAAACTTGTTCGTGATCATACAATTGAAATTATACGTTTCCATGGAATTATTGTTTATGAGAGGGTGATGGAAAAAGATGAATACATTGAACGTCTCAAAGATAAACTTTTACAAGAAGTAAAGAAAGTTATTGCCTCTAAAACCTCAGATGAAAACCTTGAAGAGTTAGCTTTGAGGTCATACATGCGTTAGGCAAAGAAAGTGGACTATCAATAGAACAAGTTGAAGAAAAACGTATTTCTAAAAAACAAGAGAGAGGTGGTTTTGAGAATCGTATCTATATTGATTATTACCTCATGAGATCAGTTTAGGTAGAAATGGCTCCTTTCATTGCCTTCTGTCATCCAAGTAGCTTGACACTTGGATCCATGTAACTTACTTTTGCTAGAGAAAAATTTTTTAAGAGATGGAAGAGAAAATGAAAGTGATTGAACGAGTAACAGAAAAATGGAAGGATTTGTATGATGAAATTTCACAATAAAACCTATGTCAAACATACAATTATACAAACGTTGTTGGTCGCCGTGCAGTATTCTCTTCTTGCCTCCAATCCAAGTAGCCCTCCTCTTGTCATCCCAGTGCGTGACACTGGGATGGCTTTGTTGCATCACTCAAGAGAAAAGAACTGGCAGTTACTGACAAAATTCATTATAGAATAGCCATTTAACCATTGAAGAAAAAATATGCCACAGCAAATGAAAGTCAGTAACTGCAATGAATATAACAAATTTCTCCAAGAAAGAGGAAATATTTTTCATTTTATTAATAGAAAATTGGTACGAACATGGTCCAAAAGTGTTCGGTGGCAACAATATTTACAGTGATAAAGTTGTGATTTTAGTGCATATAGTCGCTAGTCTCTTTAGAATTGGCTTAAGACAAACGGTAGGGTTTATAAAAGGATATTTGCAGCAAGTAGGAAAAGGCTTAGCAGTCATTAGCTATTCGCAGGCTTCAAGAAGGTTTAAAAAACTCAATATTAAGATCAATGATTGCAGAGTTGACAAAAACAATATGGAAGATATTGAAATTGCCATAGACAGTACAAGTATCAGTATTTATAATAATACCCCTGGTCACAGTAAGGAAAATAGTAAAGATAGAAAGTATCGCAGCTATGAACAGACAAGAAAATTGCATGTAATGTTGAATATAAATAGCAAAAACGCCATAGCTGTAAAATACAGTAACGGTGTCTACTCTGATCACTTGTGATCTGCTAAAAAAAGTTGATTTTCAGCATGTCGTAAAAGTACTATATGCCGATAGGGCGTACGATAGGCATAAGCTTTATAAATTATGCAAAGAATATAATATAAAAGCAAAAATTCTACCAAAAACCTGTGCAGCAGAGCATTTAAAAATAGACTACATGTCTGATAGGAACACTGCTATTAGGTTAATCAAATTACATAATGAAGATGGTATGAAGAAGTGGAAAGAAAAAGTAAATTATGGAAAGAGGTCATATATTGAGGTTTTTTTTTCGCGACTAAAACAAACATTTGGGTTTAGCTTTAGAAATAAATCCGAAGTAAATCGTGAAAAAGAATTGCTAATAAAATGCTACTTACTCAATAAATTTATTGAAATTGGCGTCGCTAAATTTGAGATAGCTTCATGAATTTATTATACATTATCTACTATCCAAAGAGCGATGCAACAAAGCC
>NZ_QPIP01000056.1 GCF_003344345.1 Wolbachia endosymbiont of Cylisticus convexus
TTTCTTCGGTTGTTTTCTTCGCTTTCAGCTAACAAGTGGCTTTCTATTTCACCTTCCAGACTCGCTTCCAGCAGCTTTTTTATAAATGGTGTTAATGCTCCGTCTCTTCCTGTTAGTGGTCTTCCTTCTCGTATAGACGACAGGTTTCTAATTCTTTATAATCTACCAACCCGGCAGTTCTATTTGCTATTTTTTGACTCATGTCAAACCTCCATTTTTTTATCAATTTATTACTTTTTCTTCGGTTTGACACACTTCTTTGAACCATACGCGTCAAGTTAAGAGAATACGCCCAATATAGCAACCATTTAAGGTTTATTTATTATATTTATTTTTTAAGAAATCTTGATCTAAAATAAGATAATTTTTTTAAAAGAGTCTATAAATTACTAATTTTATCATTTAATATCTAAAATAATTTTTACCGCTTCTCTTCTTTCTTATGCCACTTTTCCTTAACTTGACGCCTATGCTTCTTTGAACGTTCCCTCTATTGTGCAGCTTCAACACTTCTCATGTCTCTACGACACACCTTTATCATCAAACCCATCATCATCTTCTTCCTCGTCATCAAACTCATCCTCATCTTCTTCATCATCAAATCCATCACCATCTTCAAATTTATCACCAATACCTTTGTCCTCAAATTCATCGTTGACCTCTGGCTCATTATATATTGCATTTTCAGTTTTAGCTTCAACAGGATAATCAGCAGCTTCAATAGCATTACTCTCTTCTTCATTACTAATCTTATCTTTGTTAGCAGCAGAAAAGACCTTGTTTGGATCATATGGCTCTTGTGTAGGCACACGTGTTGGTTTAATTAGCCTTCTTGTGAATGTGCTATCACTATAGTACAAAATTTTCTTTGACTTAATTGGATAAGTCGATTCTATCAAAATTATCTGATCATCACGTGGCAGCATAATAATTTCTTGAGGTAAGAGCAATGCTCTCTGTGTTTCAGAGATATGCAATGATCTTGATGCAGGATTCAAGTCTAAAAATTTAGGTTTGTTTAATGATTCTTGTTGTACAGTTTTGTTTCCTATAAGCTGAGATATCAAATTAGCCGTTTCAATATTATTGGCTGCAAAAGTTATTCTATAGGTTGAGTTTGATAAAAAGGAGTTCATTCCTGCTTCTTCATATATTCCTTTAAGCTGTTCAGTATCTTGAACAATTAAAAATAACCTTACTCGATAGCCACGAAAGTATGCGATGCCCGTTTGAAATTGCTCCATTTTTCCAAGTGTTGGAAACTCATCCATTAAAAATAATACGCCGTAAGGCTCGTCATCCGATGGCAATTTTCTACATAAAAACTCAGTTGCCTGTTGGTAAAAAACCTGCATTAAAGGCCTGAGCCTAGTTAAGTTATCAGGAGTTAAACCAACATAAACTGTAGTTTTCTTCTTTTTAAAATCCAAAATATTAAAATCACTTGATGCAGTTGCAGTATCGATCAATGGGTTTGCCCACAATTCAAGCGACGAGTTCATAGTTGACACAACACCTGATCTTTCTTTGTCAGCCTTTTGCAAAAAAGCTGCAATGTTCATATACGCTACCGGATGTATTATTTTACCCATTGTGTCCAAAACTACAGCAAGATTGTAAACTACGTCATCGCTACGCATCGTACGCACAACCTCACCAAAAGATTTAACTTTCTCTGGTGCAGCAAGTAAATATAGTACCACCCCAACAAATAAGCTTCTTGCTTCGTTTTGCCAAAAATCTTGTTCAGGCATAATTAGGTTAGCTATTTTTTGCACATCATCAACCATCTGTCCAGGTTTTTCACTAATCCATTCCAGTGGATTATAACAATGGCTTACTCCATCTGGCTGCGCTGGATTCCATACATATACTTTTTGCCCTTGTCGTTCTCGCCAACCACTTGTTATTTCATAGTTTTCTAATTTTATGTCGTGCACAATTACCGAGTCAGTCCAAAATAATAAATTAGGAATCACAAAACCAACACCTTTACCAGAACCTGTAGGCGCAAAGAGCAATGCATGCTGAAACCCATCAGCAATAAAATATCCTCTCTTATCTTTACCGAGCAATAGCCCTTTTTTGCTTCTTAATCCTGCTTTTCGCAAGTCTTTCTCTGATGCCCACTGTGAATCTCCATGAAGTGATTCTTTCCTTTTAAATGGTCGCCACTCAATTAATCTTTCTCTCACATTCCATAAAATAATCATCAAAACAATTATAGGCAGTGCAGAAGATACAATTAATTTAATTTTGAGCTCAAGGCTATATAACTCTGGATGATGCCAGCAATATTGTATATGATCAAAAATTGTCGGCCAGAGAGCTTGAGGAAAAGGCGTCAAGCTAGGGTTAATTGCTCTAAAATCCACACTATCTGGACCGTCAACAAACAAGTAGAATAATATACCAGACAAATAGAAGCAAAATTCAAGTATGCTAAAAGATACCACACCTCCTATGAGAATATTGCGTAGGTGATTTCCATTACTCATAAACTACTTTTTCTTAACTTACGTATAAATTTAAGCATTTTCATTTGAAGATCTAGTAAATAATACCTCAGAAACGATTCTTCTGCCCCCACAAGTTCTTTTTAGCTGAATAACAGTATCGATTACATTTCTGATGTATGGTATGATCTGATCTGGGGGAATGCCAAGATTTGCTTGCATGACCATCAGTTTTATTTGCTCAAGGGCCATTGCTGGACTATCTGCATGAAGGGTTGATATTGATCCTGGGTGACCAGTATTTATTGCTCTAAGAAAGCTAAAAGCTTCCGCTCCACGGAGCTCACCAACTATTATTCTATCTGGCCTTAAACGTAAACACGCCTCTATCAAATCCTGAGTGGTCACTTTTGCTCTGCTTTGCCCTCCTTTAGAAGCAATCAGATGCACTCTATTAGGGTGATCGTTCAAAACTATCTCCCTCGCATCTTCAACAGTAATGATTCTTTCTTTAGATGGAATAGCACGCAAAGTAGCATTAGTAAAAGTGGTCTTACCGGTAGAAGTTCCACCACTGATTATAATATTTTTCTTATTTATTACAGCACATTCTAAAAATTCTTTTATTTTCTTTTGTTTCAATAGCAAGTTCAAATGACGATTCACTGGATCATCGATTACTTCTATAACAGTTTCAGAAAAAGCTCCCATCTTTTCATAATCATCCAATGATAATTGCATGCTAGAGGGCTTACGAATTGACATAACTACTTTGTCGGGCTCACATGCTGGTGGAAAGACTATCTGTATACGATAACCATTTGGTAATGTAGCTGAAAGTAGTGGTGCTTCTTCGCTAAGTTTTTGTTCTGTGGCTTGAGCAATCAGCCTGCCAAGAGACTTTAAGTGATTAAGATCAAATATTTCTAGCTTTTCGCATCTTATTTCACCACGATTTTCAACCCAGACTTCCTTAGGCTTATTTATTGATATTTCATTTACGCCTTCCTCTTGAAAGATACCTTGCAATGGCTCCAAATATGTTTCAAGTGCAGCATAGTTCATCTCAATTATTTAATATTGCCTGTGGAGGAAATACTATATCTTGGTTAACAAATACTTTCAATGCAGTGCCTTGATCAACATAAATAGTTGGTTTTTTATCTGTGTATCTGCCTACTATATCCCGCATATCTTTAGAAAAATCCTCGATTGATTTTCCAATTGCTTCATCATAGACGGACTTGCTCCCTTGTTTCCGCAATAATCCCTTTATATCTTCCAAAGTTATTTCATCAACCTTACTACTATCAATTGAGACCAAGCTTAGGTCTTTTACTACTTGCTTAAATGTCTCAACTAAGCTCTTTTCATTAGACGCATTCTTAATTTTCCTAATAGCTCCAAGCCCAAGTTTCCACTTATCATTCTTTGCATTCTCTTCATCTTCATTAGACATGCTCTTCTTACCAATAATATCCTTAAGGGAAGAGATATCTATTTCAGTTGCAGTGATGGATCTCACCGCATCCATAGGAGTTAACGTATCAATAAGATTAGAGGCCTTTTGCCCTATAACAGCCGAACCAATTGAAACACCAGCAAGTGCCACTGAAGAGAATAATGCACTTACTATTTTATTATCAACTATTCCTGCTATCCCTGCTCTACCAAGCTCGTCAGTACTAAGTGATAAGATAGCAATATCTATTCCATGTGGCATAATCACTCTGTTCCAATTTATATTTACACGAGATTTAGCAACATTCGAGTCAAATGAATAACTACCTATCAATCTTGAGCCTTTAGGTATTAAAACTGTATCACCAGTCTCTGCATAAACATCTCTACTCACCATAGCACGCAGCATTCCTTGTAGATCAGAGTTTATTGCAGTTTCAAGAACAGCATCAATAATTTTACCTTGAGTAATCATTAAACCAAGCTTTCCTACTCTAGTAGCTTTGCTCGACTGTGCTGAAGTGTCGGATAAAATAGCATCAGCAGCCTTGTTCTCTCCACTACTACCTGAAATTATTAACATTTGTGTATTACGTCTTTCTCGAGGATAACCTACACCTCCTATTGTAGGGAATGAAGTAGGTAAATTACTAATAACATTGCTAGAAGGAAAATTTTGCTTTGGCAAAATAGGTATACTTGACACAGGAATTTCTTTTAGTTGCTCTTCTTTTTTTGTCACTTCTTCTTTTTTAATTTGTTTTACTTCTGGTATGATTTGTGGAGTAGGAAGAGGAGGTAAGGGTGGCAAGGGATCAGTTATTATTCTTTCAGGAACCATTACATTATCTGGGACCTGCTCCAACTTTTCTTTTAATTCTTGAACGTTTTGCTTTATTTCCTCTTTTTTAACAACTCCTAAATCCTCTTTATGAGAAGGACTAAAATAGAAATAATACACTCCACCAGCCAGAAGCACTAAAACCATGATCATCAATGCCCTATGACCTTGATTAGAGCCAACCGTTACCACCTTATTCTCTATTTCTGATTCATCTTCTGAATTGTTACGCCTTTCTTTATTCATATTGCATGTACCACAGCTAAAGAGACCTATTTATAACTTCAACTTCACTACCTTCATAACGCATGAATAGCTTTTTATGCACTCCTTTTATTACAACATAATCATTAAATAACAGCCTTTTACAGGGTTTATCATTCTCTTCTATAAAAATCTGAGGAATTTTATTATTATTTCTAAATTTTAAATAGGTTAAATAACCATCATCAAATAACTCAATCGGAACTATATCTGCATTATTACCTTCATCAATATATGTATAATTGTATCTCGTATTATTTTCTTGTATTATTTTTTCTGAATTTTCTGTAGTATATTGCATTTGAGTAGGTAAAGAAACCTCATCTAAATCAACATCAAATTCATCTTCTTCTTGAGGATAATAAAAACGTATTACGTAAGATATATCCTTTTCAACGGAATAATCGTGATCCACTTTTTTAGCATCAGTATATGAATATTTATCGTAATTTGGTCTTGAAATTAGATCAAAAATGTAATTTCTTTTTTTAGTTGTTGTAATAATCATGTTAGTGCGACTACTGACTTCAAATGGCATGACAAGCAGTTTATTATCATAAGGGCTAATTTTCCAACTTGATGCATCACCAACAGCGATATTCTTGACTTTTTCCCCTTCTGCAAATTCAATATAAGAATAGTAACCTTGACTAAAAACTACCGTAAATACCTCGTTAGGGCTATATACAAAAGTCTTTATTCTACTATCTACAGAAATAGGTTTATTATTAATAGATGCATTTAAACTGCCACTTATTAGTAAAGCTAAAACTAACAATATCCTACACATATTCATCATCTACTCTATATGAAATAACTTGAAACCCTAACGGGTTAATATATCTTTGCTGATCATTCATTTCAAGCGATGCATATTTATATGACATCACAACTATCTTGTTTTTCTTTGAGGAACTTCCATCTTTTCGTGTAAATTTTATAGAAAACCTCACTTGAAGAGCATCATTACCTAATTTTTGAATTGAATGAATTTTCAACTCACCTTTAGCATCTGAATGTAAATTAAAAAGGTCATGCATACTCTGCGATTTTATATAATTTCTAAATTCACTATATACATTAGGTGAAGAAAATAACCTTACCTTTGTATAATAATTATAATTATAATTATACGGGTCAAAAACCTCCCTTGCTTTTATATACTCTGAAATAAAATAACCGTTTAATACTTCATCCGCAGAATATTGTTTTACTGTAACAGGATCAACCAATTGCACTATTCCTGACTTTTTGTCAATTTCTATAACGAATGGCTCAATAGTGCTGCTTGTGCTAATTTTAAATATAGCTAATATGCTTACAGAAATTGCCACTAATAATATTAACGCAAACAAAAGTAGAATATTCCTTTGAGCAATAACTGTGCTGTAGCGGTTTGAATTCCAATTTATATCCTTATCTAAGGATTCAGTATTTTTTTCTCGCTTAAAAAATCTTAGCATCTTAACATTCTTAAAAATCTTAACTTATATTAATGAGCATAGCAAATTAACAAAGTAATTATAACAAAAAAACTAAAAAACCCTTAATCCATGGCCTAGCCTACCAAATTTTGTTTCCATATATGAATCATTATATTCATTACGTTCCATAATAAGTGGTAGACACTTTGTAACCTCTATACCATTGTTTTTCAACTCCGATAACTTCCTACCGTTATTTGTAAGTAATTGGATCTTTTTGATGTCTAATTTCTTGAGTATTTCAGCTGCAACAGCAAAGCTTCTTTCATCATCTTCAAAACCCAATACTCTATTTGCATCAACAGTATCAAGATTATGTCTTCTTTGCATACTGTACGCTCTTAACTTATTAGTTAAACCAATGCCTCTTCCATCTTGCATCAAATACAATATAATACCACTTCCAAAATCAGCTATCATTTGAATTGCTTGATGTAACTGACTTCTACAATCGCATGATAAGCTATCTAACAAGTCACCCGTATAGCACGAAGAATGAATTCTCACTAATGGTTCGTCATCTTTATCTGGATTGCCAATGATGATTGCATGATGTTCTCTTCCGCCACTTTCGGTTCTATAAGATATGATATCTACTTCTTGAGTCTGTTTTAAAAATAATGATGTTTTGCACACTTCATATACATCCTGATTTTCTTGAAAATTATTTATGAATGACGTGTCCAGTGCAATAACGTCATTTTTCTCGCACCAATTTTGCATTTCATGGTTATTCTCAAAAGTCATATCAGCCACTAATGCGTATGGCAATAATTCTGAGAATTTAAGCAAGGCAATAGCACATTCATCTATTGTCTTTGAGCATTGCAACTCTTTTATGCAATCTTCCTTTGAACAGTTTATTAAATAGAGTAGTTCATCAAAATTATTCACCAACAGACGTTTGCTGTTATGTTCTTTATTTTGAGATATGTATTTTACCTTACTTGAAGTTAAAGTAACATATACATTACTTGATATAAGCTTGTATTGATTAAATAAATCTCTTTCTAAAGCCTCAACAGCAGCAAACAATAGGTAATTACTTTCATCATATATTACAATTGGCCGGCCACTTCTAATTTCGCTGATAGCTCTTTCTACCTTATTGCTATTCCGATTTTCTATAAACATTTTTACTCATATTAAACAGCGATAAAAAACTGGTGCGGCCGAGAAGACTTGAACTTCCAAGGCCTTATGAGCCACAGCGACCTCAACGCTGCGTGTCTACCAATTCCACCACGGCCGCACTATATTCTAGTTTTTATATAATTATTTTAAATTACTTAATCATTTTAGAATTTTTCATCTAGAGTGTCAATCTGATACTAGAATAATTTAGAAATTACCTATATAATTTGATTATGAATTTTGTGATTATAAATTTTAATCATTTAAGATAACCTTACTACTAATTTTTAACTTAGGTTTTTATACAAATGAATATAGCTAATATCTTTATTTTTTTAGCTCTTATAACTAGCCCTCATTTCGTCCATGCACAAATATTATACACATGGTCTCAAGTCATTCCAGAAAATAAATTAAGCATACGTGCAATTATAGACAATAATATGTGTCCTATTGCTTACGTCGATGATAAGAAAGTAGAAATGCTAAGTCGCAGCTCAATCAACAATACCGAAACAGTTTGTGAATTGATAGTAGAAACAAATGCTCAAAACATTAGTATTGACAATATAAAGGTTCCCGTATTAGCGGAAAAGATCAGTAAAATTGCTTTCATTGGTGATACAGGATGTAGAATAAATATGTTATTTCAGCAAGAATGTAATTCTATAGATAGCTGGCCTTTAAAAAAAAATTTAGATTCAATTGCTTTTCATAAACCAGATTTAATCATCCATGTTGGTGATTATCATTATAGACAAACAAAATGTAGAAACACACAAAAGTGCGGCGATATTTATGGATATAGCAAAGAAGCGTGGTACGCTGATTGGTTTGAGCCTGCAAAAGATATTTTAACACAATCTCCTTTTCTTTTTGTTCGTGGAAATCATGAGAGTTGTAATAGAGCTTATGAAGGATGGTTCAGATACTTAGATTCATACCCTTTTTCCCCTAAAAAATGTGAAGATCTTGTTTCTAGTTGGTCTTTAGATGCTGGACCGATTACATTTTTTATTTTTGATTCTTCATCCGGTGAAGACATTTTTACAACCCAAAGCACAATTGATGCTTTTGAGAGACAATTTGATAAATTGATACAAGATAAGCCCACGTGGTTTTTAACTCATAAACCGCTTTGGAGATCTCCAAAAAAAGAATTTTTGACATTAAAAAGCCATGGTAATCTTACACAAATCGAAGCTTTTGGAGATAAGTTTCCAAGCAATGTTACTACCATAGTTTCTGGTCACATTCATATAGCCCAGATTTTATTAATGGATAATGTTCCAGACCAGATTATAGTTGGAAACGGTGGTGCATTATTACACGCTCAAGATCAAGAACCTGTTTATCAAAATGTAGAATTTGACTATCCAAACGGTAGAAATTACTTAGCACACGAGGTTAGAAACTTTTTCGGCTTTGGCTTTGCAATATTAAGTTTAGATGATCACAAATTTACTTTCTATAATCAAGATAATAAGGAAATGTATTCTGCAAACCTAATGAAAGACTTTAAACTTAAAACAAATTAAAGTTAGGACTGACCTGTTAATTTATTGTTAGCGATTACACTTTCAAAATGATAAGACTCTATCTTATAATAGAACCTTGTGGTATGCTACTATGACTCGTATTATACTTTGAATTGTCCATATAACCTGTTTTTAGCAATTGATTAATTAGTTGAATAAAACGCTCATCTTAGAAGTTTTCACTCAGTATTTCCAACAACACGGTATGATCGATTAAATTATACATGTACTGAGCTCTCCTTCGATAAATCACTTGTACTGACCTTACCCCAAATTATAGCTTTTACGAATAATGAACCACTCAATTACCTCTTTCTTAACCACTCCTATTAACAGTAGAATATTGTAAGTTAAAAATATGATATAAAGGAGATAAGAGGGAAGATAACTCCACTCACTATAGGAATGGAGTTATCACGGGCGTGTGCGACCGCTAGAATAATGGCTATACAACCGTGCTCATCAAGGTACACTAGCCCTATCTCTCGATACGTTTGAATAGTTGTGTGGGACATACATATGCACCCGTTTACAATCTTAAATTAACTAAAACTAATCGAGGTTATTATGATTACATCTTATCAAAATTTTATTGGCATTGATATCGGAAAATTTAAAAATGTTGCTGCAGTTCACAACCAAAAGAACACTATCAAGTTTGATAATAATGCTGCTGGTTGGCAACAATTGTTTCAAAATTTTTCAAATATTCTACCTAATTCTTTTGTAACTTTGGAAAATACAGGAAAATATGAGCTTGGCTTAGCACACTTTCTGGTTGATAAGAATGTTGCTGTACATCGAGCTAATACTCGCAAAGTAAAAAGCTTTACCTTATCTCATGGAATTTTAGCAAAGTCTGATCAATCAGATGCAAGAGCCCTTGCTCAATATGGATTTGAGCGTTATAGTACTCTATCTCTATTTGTGCCTATGTCAAAAGAACAAACAGCCTTAGCTGCACTTTGTCAACGTCGTGATGACCTTACACAAATAAGAGCTCAAGAGAAATGTAGACTGAAAGCACCTGAAAACGACTATATAAAAGAAAGTTGCCAAAAAACTATTGACTTTTTTAACAGTCAAATAGATGAGCTCAATGATGCCATACAAAAAATTATCGATGAGAATCCAGAGTTAAAAAAGCGCCAAAAAATCATAAGAACAGTACCAGGAATAGGTAAAAAGTTATCACAAGATTTTGTATGCTTGATGCCAGAACTTGGCTACTTAAGCAGGCAAGAAGTTGCTAGTCTTGCTGGAGTTGCCCCGCATCCAAAAGAAAGTGGTAAAGCTATTGGTTATCGCAGAATAAGTGGTGGCAGAAGGAACGTTCGTGAAAAGCTTTTTACATCTGCGATGGCTGCTTCAAGGACTAAATCTGCACTTGGTGCTTTTTATTCTGCTCTCATTGGTAGAGGTAAAAAGAAGATGGTAGTCATAACAGCTCTAATGCGCAAAATTATAGTGATTGCTAATGCAAGGCTTAAAGAAGCAATTAACGCAAATTTTTAAAATCTGCATAAGAAAATAGGTTAATGAATATGCGCGCCACACAAATTTAAAGCACATATTCATTAATCATAAGATCTAAGCAGTGGTAGTTGTTTGATATAAATTTCTTTCTGTAATGAACTAGGGTTTTTATTGCCAAAAATACGTTTTTCAATTGAATAAGAATACAAAACTATAAATAAGAGTTGTAATAAGACTAAATTCAAAAAATTTTAAAAAACATAGTTGATG
>NZ_QPIP01000057.1 GCF_003344345.1 Wolbachia endosymbiont of Cylisticus convexus
TTTTGATTTTCTGGGTTACACATTCAGACCCAGGTTAGCAAGAAATAAAATAGGGAAGCATTTTGTTTCATTTCTCCCAGCAATTAGCAACAAGGCCAAGAAAAAGATTACTACAACCATAAGATCATGGAAAATGCTAAGAAATACGCATATAACATTAGAGGGGATGTCAGAGAAAGTAAATCCAATAGTCAGAGGCTGGTATCAGTACTATGGCAAATTTTACAGAACTGAGGTCTACAAATCTCTAAAGAATGTAGAGCGGCATCTAGAAAAGTGGGTCAAAAGGAAATATAAGAGACTCAGGGGTCACGGAAGACTAGCAAGACAATTTCTAGGAAAGGTGAGAAAGAGGTCTCCGGATATTTTCTATCACTGGACACTAGGGTTAGATCAAAAGGCTGAATAATGGAAGCTGTATAAGCTGAGAGGTTTACGTACAGTTTTGCGAGAGACTGGTGGGGAAGTTCCACTGGTCTACTCTCCATATGAATCAAAAAACAGCGAACAAATACGTTGGATTAGTGGATTATAAAGAATTAGAGTCAAATATTTTATCATCAATAAGAGAAGGTAGAGCTCTAACTGGCAAAAATGGAGCACTGATGCCTTTGATAAAAAAGCTACTAGAAGCAAGTCTAGAAGGTGAAATAGAAAATCACTTATCAAATGAAGATGAAGAAAATAATCGAAGAAATGGGAGGAATGCAAAAACTCTACGTACAACTCATTTGAGCTGTTAACACCAAGAGATAGAGAGGGAAGTTTTGAGCCACAAATAGTCAAAAAAAGACAAACAACTGAACTTGAAGCAAAGGTTTTAAGCACATACGCTAGTGGCATGGGGTATAGCATCGCATGTAGAGGAGATGTATGACCACAAAATATCTGCAGCAGAAATATCAAGTATTACTGACAAACTGCTACCGATAATCAACGAATGGCGTAGTCGTCCGCTGCAATCTGTATATCCAATAGTGTTCATGGATGGCATGTTTTTTAAAGTCAAAGAGAACGGGCATTGTGTAAGTAAATGTATGTACAATATATTGGGTATAGACCAAAATGGCAAAAAAGAAGTACTGGGTTTTACTTAGCAGAAAGTGAGGGTGCTAACTTTTGGTTAGGAGTGCTAAATGATCTTAAAGAGAGAGGAGTAGAGGACATTCTGATAGCTTGCGTAGATGGACTAAAAAGCTTTCCTACAGCTATAAATAGTGTGTTTCCTAATGCGGAAATGTATAGTGCATCAAATAAGGAATTCATTGAAATATGTATCGAGCAAAGATGTGAAAGTTTTTATGAATGATTTAAAAAAAATATATCGTACTTCAAGCAAAGAAATTGCTGAGAATTATTTGCTTGAGCTAGAGGAAAGATGGGGAGAAAAGTATCCGTTGGTCGTGAAATCTTGGCAGAACAATTGGGAAAATTTGTCGGGTTATTTCAAGTATTCTGGTCCTGTTAGAAAGCTAATTTATACTACAAATCCTATTGAAGGACTGCACAGACAGATCAGAAAATTCACTAAAACCAAGGGTTCATTTACCAGTACAAATGCCTTGTACAAGTTGGTATATTGTGCTATAAAAAAAGTGGAGCAAAAATGGATTATGGCTTTGCCTTTTAACTATGTCTCAACTTGACATTTTCTTTCCTGGTAGATTGAAAATTGAGTTGAATTAAAAATGCGGTTTGACACACTTTTTTGAACATTCCCCTTTTCTAAGCTCATTTGCAGCTCTTTCTTGTCCATATGCTGGAAATTCTGTAGCTATGCCAATTATTGTTCTTTCTATATCTTCGGAAACTCTGTTTGCTAATAGCGGTTTTTTCTTACTTATTTCATGTTTCTCCCCCATTTTCATATAACTCCTTGAACCTATAAAATGTATCACGTCATCACTTTACATGCTTGTGATACGTTACCTAATTGCTTTGCTAGTTCTCTAGCTTTGGTTTTAATATTTTTGTTTCTCATTTCTAACACTCCTTTCTTTTATTATTTTATAACTTACTTTTTTAAAGTAAGTCTTGTTTAATACAACTTATTCCTGTTTAGTTATTTGCTTCCTATCTGTTATACCTAATTTAGGTAACCAAAAACTAATTGTAACTTTATTCCAGATTGAGATTTTATCTTCTTTTTCTTTCCAACTTTCTTCTCAACTTGGCTTCTATGCTTTGTTTCACATTCTCCTTTTATTTTAAGGTGAATTATCTCTCACGTCCTGTTTGCACCTCATTCACTTCAGGAGTATTAACAGGTGTTATCGTTGGGTTTTCAAGTTGTGTTGCTTGCTCTAAGCCCTTGCTTATACTTTGGTCCTGATTTAAAATTTTATCAAAGTGCTTACTCTTTTGTTGCTCTTCGTTATTTGACGTATCTCTTTGAGCATTTTCCACACTCTTTTTATCCTCACCTAAAAGTTTTTCTAATATTTTCTTAACAAAGCGCTTCAGAAGACTCAAAAACCCTTCTTCTTTTTGATTTTCTTGTAGTTGAGGTGTGTTATCTTTTTTGTCCGGCTCAGTGTTGAGCTTCTCTTTTACAGAACTCTTGCTCACTGAGGGACTAACGATGTGCTTTGATGGCTGTGTATCTGTTTGCGCAGAAGCTTCAGAAGTCTTTTTTTGTCCACTCTGTTCAACGCTTTTACCTTCTGCTATAATTTCTCTAAGAGTGTTAGTCACTTCTTGAAATTCTTTACTATCACGCAACCCTTCAATCCTTGATAGTTGCGTATCTTGCCTAGCTTCTTGCAGTATTGCACCTGATCTACTTCTTTTACTTGTACCAAACTCTTTCCTTAACTCTTGTGTTGATCGTCTAAGTTTATCTATTTCCTCATTTTCTTGCCTTTGTCGTCTTTGAAGCTCTTTGTTTAATTCAGCGACATTCTTCATCTTGCCTTCGAGTTCTTGACTTCTTGCAGCCTTCAGAGCCTTTGTTCCTTTTGCTATACGATCAACCTTCTCTTCCAGCGACGTACCCTCTGGAAAAGCACCCGGAGAACGTTCAAAAACATCTTTAAACTTTTTTTCAACACTTTCTTTAGATGTCTGCGCCATACCTGTTACCTATTAAAACATATCATATAACCAGTGTATTAGGCTATTATGTAAAAATGGTTAACATAACTTGCAATAAAGACCAACTCTTTATGCTTTTTTCATCAAAATATCATTTACTTATTAACTTAAAATACGTAACAATATAAAAATGAAAAATAGCCCATTAGCAGTAGTATTCGATTGGGATAATACCTTAGTTGACACTCAAGATAATATTTCTAATGCTATTCAGCACACCTTGAATTCAATGGGGTGCAGCAACAAAGTTGCTGATAGAAACTCTCATGAATCAAGAAAGAGCTACATGGTCAATTTGTTTGGTGATCAGTGGAAAAAAGCAAATCAGATATATCAAAAATACTTAGATAATGCACTACTGCAAAACATTACTCTAAACCAAGGAGTAAAGAGAATGCTGCAGACACTGAAAAATCACAATATCTATCTAGCGATAGTTAGCAATAAGAAAAATACTAATTTACGTCAAGAAGTTGCCTATTTTAAACTAGATTCTTACTTTGAAAGAATAGTTGGTTCATGTGATACTGCAGAAGATAAGCCATCTGCAACTCCACTGCTATTTGCACTGGAGGAAAGTACGTTACTTGTAAATAGAGAAAATGTGTTTTTTGTTGGTGACAGCATCACAGATATTCTATGTGCACAAAATGCCAATTGCTTACCTATTATATACGGTCAATCGATAAGCGGTTATGAAGATTTGTTATGTTTTCAACATTTTGATAGACTTACAGAATTCATAATAAAATATTTGAAAGACAGATAATGACAGAAATTGCTAGTATACAAAGACGCTTCTGCGCATATTTAATAGATGTAGCAATTTTATTAATTCCAAGCTTACTAATTGTATTGTTACTAGGGGATTTTCCATTAATTTTACACGTGTCATACATGTGTAAAAATTGTAGTTACTTTACATACTTCATATCTTCAACAGCCCAAGCAACTCCAGGTCAACAGTTACTAAATATATATACCAAAAATTTAGATAATTCTAAAATAGGTTTGAGCTTAGCATTTGATCGCAGTATCTCTCAGTTTTTTCTTCCCCTGCTACATAATTTTATTATCACCCTTATCAAACTTTTTCATACGTTAGTAAATGTTTTAAGTACACTAGAAGCAATTATAGTTATACTTACCCTCTGTTGGTATTTAGTTGCTTGCTTCTCTCAGAAGAAACAGACATATCATGATGTGCTATTTGGTACGGTTGTTGTGAGAAAAATGAATTGATGTAGCCTTGATTGTTATGTAGATTACATTGGTATATTAGCTAAAGAAAGATTATGAATAAAGAAATAGTAGAACATTTGAATAAATTACTGACTCATGAATTAACTTCCGTGCGTCAGTACCTTTTGCATTCTGCAATTCTCAAAGATAGAAAGATCAATAGATTTGCAGAAAAGATGAAAAACGAGCTTAATGAAGAGCTTGAACATGCAAATAGGCTAGCAGAAAGAATTTTACTGCTTAAGGGCATGCCAAATTTTCAAGATACAAATAAAATCTCAAAGTATGAAGGAAAGTTCACAAAAGGTACAATACAGAAAATCTTAGAAGATAATTTAAAATTAGAAGAAGAAGGTATCAAGGGTATCAAAGAGGCAATTTCCGTTGCTGAAAAAGAAAAGGATTGCGTTAGTGTAATGTTATTAGAAGAGCTACTGAAAAATGAGGAAGAGCATTTACATTGGATCGAAGGACAAATTGACCTCATTGAGCTTATGGGTGTTGAAAATTACTTAAGAACACAAATATAGAGTGTTAAGAAAAACAGTATTTGTTTTCATTATACCTTTTCTACTTTTTTTTTCACTAGGGTTATGGCAATTATTTAGATTGAGCTGGAAGAATAATATTATCAAAAATATGGATCTTCCAGTTATTCATCTATTACCTAGTGATGATCTTGCACAATTTAATTACAGACACGTCAAAATCGACGGAATTTTAAGTGACATAGAACTATATGTTTTTGCGGGGCAACGTGGCTATCACGTGCTGTCTCCTATGTTGCTTACCACTGGACATTACATGTTAATAAATAAAGGAATAGTCAGAGAAAAAAAAGCAGAAAAAGCAAAAATTGAAAAAGTAGCTTTGAGTGGAGTTTTGTATTGTGATGGTAGCAAAAATTGGTTTATCAAAAATGATATTGCTTCAAATACATGGTTTACCCTAAGTACAGAAGAAATTTCCAATGAGCTAGGTATTAAGCTAGAGAAATGTATATTGTGGCAGCAAGGTTTCAGTGGTAAATTCACCGTACAGCCAATAAAGCACCTTGAATACGCAATTACTTGGTTTGCACTTTCCTTGATTTGGCTCGTTATGTGCGTATTTTACTATAGGCAAAATAGATATAAGTCGTAGAGATGCAGTGTGGAAAAAGAAAAGCTACAAATAGAAAAAATGCAACAAAGTGGAAGAAAATACTTATTACAAGAATTAATTGTATGTCAGTATTGTAAATCCATTTATTATGGAATTAGTAATGCTAAGGGAGGAAAAAGTTACTATCGTTGTTCTGGAAATCGTTTTGGTGAATGTAATAGCAAATCAATACGCGCGGATATACTAGAAAAGGTGGTATGGAAAGAAGTTAAGATGGTAAGAGGGCACATAGCGAAGGAGAAGTATGATTTATCAGAGGCAGATTGGGGTGATATAATTAGAAAATTAGTTCAACGCATTGAAGTTGATGATGATAATGTACATATAGTGTTTCAATTAAAAGAACTCGCTTTTGAAAGACAAAAAGAAAATGTTCAACCTTGTACCAGAATTATAGAAAACATAGTGCTATCAAATGCAATAGGAATGCATAAAGTCAGCAACGCCCTAGCTGCAATATCGGTTGCAGTAAAACTCAGAATTAGCGATGAGGACATTAAAAAAGGTCTTTTGGAATTTAAAGGAGTAGCAAGGAGATTTGCTTTAATTGCCGATATTAAAGGTGTTAAGTTAATTGAGGATTATGCTCATCATCCAAACGAAATACAGGCAACCCTGGCAGCAGCACGTTCGATTGCTAAAAAAAAGGTAATAGGAATTATCGAGCCGCTTCGTTTTGCTCGTATTCGTAATTTTTTTGATGAGTTCGTACGAATTTTCATGATGTTTGATTATGTAATTCTCACTCCTGTCCATCCTCCAGAAGATAAGCCTATTCCTGGTTGTAGAATTGATGATATACAAAAAGCTTTAATTAGTAATGGGTTTAATAATGTAAAGATTATGAATGATGCTCTGCTCATTTCACATTTTATTAGTGATTCGACAAATTTCGGTGATGTAGTATTATTTATTGGTGCTGGTAGTAATATAGCTAAACTAGCAAGAGAAACTGCAAAGCTCATAACAGAAACTATACAAATGTTTAGTTAAGCTATAGAATAAACGCAAGCACCGGTGTCATGCAAGTAGCTGATACTGGAAAATTATATATATGGAAAATAAATTTAATCGAAAAAGATAATCCGGACTGGGAGAATTTATATGGTAAAATTGTGTAGTAAACCAGTACCTAGGCAAACAACTGTACGGGTATTGCAATTTGCAGGTGGTCAGTGCTTGACACTGGAATCCAGCTTTCTAGTAATTTCATTGAAAATATTACATAGTGCGCTTGTTTACAATCAATTTTCCTGGATCCCAGTGTCGGAGCACTGGGATGACACCATCTGCTACTCAAATTATCTGTTTATCTGTAGGTTGCAATGTTTGTACACTGAAATGTTACAGCGCTGGGGTATTTCCCGAACGTGCACACAATTGTGAATCTAGTAGAGGTTTAGCATGATGAAAAAGACAATCAGCAGCGTATTTGCAAGAGAAATTTTAGATAGCAGGGGTTACCCAACTGTTGAGGTAGAAATTGAGCTCTGTGATGGAGCAATAGGTAGAGCAGCTGTGCCTTCTGGGGCTTCAACCGGTAAACTAGAAGCATTGGAGCTGAGAGATCAAGATGAAAAAAGGTATTGTGGTAAGGGAGTGCTGAAAGCTGTTCAATCTGTGAGTGGAGTGATAGCAAATGAAATCATTGGCATGGATGCAGCAAACCAAGGTGCAATTGATAAAGCGTTAATTGAGCTAGATGGAACAAAAAATAAATCTAAACTTGGAGCAAATGCAACTTTGGGTGTGTCTCTTGCAGTTGCAAAAGCAGCGGCAAACAGCTTTAAAATGCTGCTATATAGATATTTGAGAGTAGGGGAAGAGCAGATGCCAGTTCCACTCATTAATGTAATTAATGGTGGAGTACATGCGGACAATAAACTTGACTTTCAAGAGTTCATGATTCTTCCGGTTGGTGCTGAAACTTTCAGTGAAGCAATCAGAATGTCTGCAGAAGTATTTCATAACTTGCGCAGCATTCTTAAGAAAAAAGGTTATAGTACAAATGTAGGGGATGAAGGTGGTTTTGCACCAAACATTGAGAGCACTGAAGAAACTCTTAATTTGATAATTCAGGCTGTGGAATCTGCCGGTTATTCGATGAAAAATCATTTTGCACTGGGTCTTGATGTTGCTTCATCTACTTTTTATGAAGATGGAATTTACAAATTTGAAAACAGAGAGCTCACTTCAGAGGAATTGGCTCAGTACTATTGTGACCTTGTGGGAAAATATCCAATAATTTCTATAGAAGATGCAATGAGTGAAGACGATTATGAAGGTTGGAAATTACTTACTGCAAGACTAGGAAATAAAGTTCAATTAGTTGGAGATGATTTATTTGTTACAAATTGTGACCTAATACATAAAGGAGTAGAGGAAAAAATGGCAAATGCTGTACTAATCAAGCCAAATCAGATAGGAACACTTACGGAAACTTTTGCTGCTATTGAAATGGCAAAATCAAATGGCTATAAAGCTATTATTTCGCACCGCTCAGGTGAAACAGAAGACACAACGATATCCCACATAGCAGTTGCATCAAATTGTGGACAAATAAAGACTGGCTCCCTGTCGCGCTCTGATAGGCTTGCAAAGTATAATGAATTAATCAGAATAGAAAGTTCATTAGGAGGAAATGCTAAATATTATCGTGGGTTGGCATGGACTTCATAGATGAAGTAAAATTATATTTAAAAGCAGGTGATGGTGGCGATGGCTGCGCGAGTTTTCGTCGAGAAAAATTCGTTGAGTTTGGTGGTCCAAATGGTGGTAATGGGGGCAGGGGAGGAGACATAATTTTCATCAGTGATGCAAATCTCAACACTTTGCTTAACTTTTGTTGCATGAGGCACATTAAAGCCGGTAGTGGAAAAAGTGGTGCAAGCAGAGATAGATCTGGCACAGCAGGAAAAGATGTTATACTTAAAGTTCCAGTTGGTACACAAATAATCGATGAAGCAAGTGAGGAAGTGATAGTAGATCTTGATAAACCCGACATGGAATCTCAAGTAGTGCAAGGTGGAAAAGGTGGGCTTGGAAATACTAACTTTAAATCTTCTACTAATAGGGCGCCAAGATATTTTACTCATGGTCAGCCTGGCGAAGAGAGAGATGTAATATTAAAGCTAAAAGTTTTATCTGATGTTGGCATTATTGGTATGCCGAATGCAGGTAAATCGAAATTTTTAACCCGCTGCTCAAATTCTGATACGAAAGTAGGCGATTATGCATTTACTACTATAAGACCACATTTAGGTGTAGCAAAAGTGGATTATAGTGAAATTGTCATAGCAGATATTCCTGGGATAATCGCTGATGCTCATCTTGGAGTTGGGCTCGGGCACAAGTTTTTAAAGCACATAGAAAGATGTAGAATTTTGCTACATTTAATCGATGTAACTCACGATGACATTATCTCAGCTTATAATTGTACACATAATGAGCTGAAGCTTTACAATAGCGACCTTATTAAGAAGGAAGAAATTGTAGTATTAAACAAATGCGACTTATTGGAAGAAGCAGAAATTCTTGAGAAGAAGAATCATTTAGCCAATTATCTTGATAGAGAAGTACTGTGCTTATCAATCGACGATGATTTACAGCCCATCTTAAGGTTATTAAATGAGAAAGTGAAAATTAAGGAAATTAATATGTATGATCCTTTTAAGATATGAATTTTTTATTTGACAGTTGGTGAATAGCTTACTTAAGGTAAATCCGATTCTCTTAGTATATTAACCACTGCAAACGACCTTTATACCAGCCTTAGCTATATTCACATTTGTAGATGTAAATTCTTGACTTGGGTAACCTTGAATTTTCTTTAAGAACTTCGTATTGTCAATGAACGAGTAAGAGTTTAGTGGACTGAGATATTTTCCACTAAACTCTCCTCTAGGAACCGTACTTGAAAGTTTCCCTTCATACGGCTCGAGCCATCTTAAGTCCTTTTCTCGAGAACCGGCAACAGCTTCCTTCAAATATTCTGGCATTTCAAATTCCTTACTAGGATTAACATTAATCATATCTTATCATCCTCATAAAGAGAAGGATTATTTGATCTACGTTTTTCAAAGTAGGCATACCATTCTTTATCGTAGGGATTTGCCTCAGCTTGAATTTTCTTGTGGCGACGAATTGGTACGCTTGTTGCTTGAAAGAGTTCCTTCCACTCAACTGTACCTTTATTCTTAGTCAGCGCTGCAAAGCACCATCTTCTGGCTTCTTTTGTTTTAAAGTATTTCTCCTTAATCCAGCGTAAGCCTTTATTAGGGTGTCTGCGTTTTGACCATTGCCATAAGGCTTTAAAAATCTCAGAATCCACTTTCTCATAAGCTTTTCTTGCGCATATTCCCCTGTGGTAATAGACCCACCCTCGAATTTGAGGTGTGAGCAGTTCTATTACTTTTTCTTGGGTTGCTGCGCAGTTCTTACGAATCAAGCACCGGATGCGCTTCAGAAGTCGGTTTGTACTTTCTGCTGAAGGTTTGATGATTATCTTCCTTTCGTACTTACGTACTGTCTGACCTAGAAAATCAAATCCCTGTTCTACGTGTGTGATCTTGGTTTTTCCTGTGGATAGAGTTAACCCTCTGTCGCTGAGGAAATCCTCTACTAGCCTTTTAACTTTAGTCTCAAGAATTTCTTTTGATTTTCCAGTGTTACTATGAAGTCATCCGCGTAGCGAATCACGTGCACACCATATTTCTTGCGTTTTCTTGTTCCCTTCTTCCCGAAATGTTTACTGATAACATTTTCGAAACCATCAAGGGTCAAGTTAGCAAGTACAGGGGAGATAATTCCTCCTTGTGGAGTCCCTGCTATTGTGAAGCGGAACATTTGTTTTTCTATGAACCCAGATTTTAACCATTTGCTGAGAATATTCTTTTCTATTGGAATTGAGCTTTCTAACCAGCAATGGTCTATTTCATCAAAACACTTCTTAATATCCGCCTCTAGGATCCATTGCGATCTGTCGCGTCCCGCCAAAGTTTTGTGGATCTGGCTTATCGCATCAGCAGCTGAGCGATGTTTCCTAAATCCGTATGAGTGTCTATCTCCTATTGTTTCTGCAACAGGATCAAGTCCCATAAGATATAAGGCCTGCATCGCTCGATCTTTCATAGTGGGAATACTAAGAGGTCGCTTGCTGCCTGTAGGTTTGGGGATATAGACTCGTCTCAAAGGTTGAGAGCGATATCCTCGTTGCCTCAGGTTTGCAATTCCTTGAGATTTTGCTGAAGGGCTCTGCCACAACTGGTTGTCAACACCAGCTGTACATTTTCCTTTATTTGAAGTTACGCGTTTTACTGCCAACGCTTTAGCACTAAAACTACGTGTGAGGAGGCGTTGTAAAGTTTTCACTTTATTCCATCTCCTAGCTTTTGTTGCCTGAACAATACGAGCTTGTAGCCTTCTGGTATTTTTTTTACACTGAAACCAGTTAATTTGATTCCAGTGTTCTGCTGTACCGAAAGGTGCACTTACAATTTTACCTGTAACCATCTGCTTTCCTCACTTAAAAGGTTTTACAAACAATCTTGTTCAAGATGACCGTAGTGGACGTCAGTTCTCTTTCGAGCCAGATAACGTTTAAACCTGTATCTCATCCATTACAGATGAGCATTCACTTTTTCCACACTCCCAATCCCACATATCCATCAGTCTTTCTCATGATCAACCTTACTGAGTAAAGAAATTACCCAGAGATATATGGGGTTTCCGTGTTCCACCTATCAAACAACGAGCGGGTTAGGATTGATCTATACACCGGTGGTGTTTATGTTTGCGTATCAGATGCGTTCACGCTGATAACCTACCACATACCTTTTGGTCCAAGCCTGTCAGTGTCTTTGGCTTGTTCGATTTAACGATGCTTACGATCATTCACTTCTGTTATCCATACCGTTCACCCTAGCCCCCGTGCCAACTTGACACTTATAGCATCGTTCCTTCTTCACAGACCGAACTTCTCCTTTTCGGGCGGGTTCATTGTCCTAAACGCTTTGCATAAGACATTACTGTACTTATACAGTTTAGTAGGGTACGAGTGGCAAAACACTCGGTTTAGTCAGTGCTAAACAGTTTAATAGACGACTTTCACGTCACAC
>NZ_QPIP01000058.1 GCF_003344345.1 Wolbachia endosymbiont of Cylisticus convexus
GGCTTTGTTGCATCGCTCTTTGGATAGTAGATAATGTATAATAAATTCATGAAGCTATCTCAAATTTAGCGACGCCAATTTCAATAAATTTATTGAGTAAGTAGCATTTTATTAGCAATTCTTTTTCACGATTTACTTCGGATTTATTTCTAAAGCTAAACCCAAATGTTTGTTTTAGTCGCGAAAAAAAAACCTCAATATATGACCTCTTTCCATAATTTACTTTTTCTTTCCACTTCTTCATACCATCTTCATTATGTAATTTGATTAACCTAATAGCAGTGTTCCTATCAGACATGTAGTCTATTTTTAAATGCTCTGCTGCACAGGTTTTTGGTAGAATTTTTGCTTTTATATTATATTCTTTGCATAATTTATAAAGCTTATGCCTATCGTACGCCCTATCGGCATATAGTACTTTTACGACATGCTGAAAATCAACTTTTTTTAGCAGATCACAAGTGATCAGAGTAGACACCGTTACTGTATTTTACAGCTATGGCGTTTTTGCTATTTATATTCAACATTACATGCAATTTTCTTGTCTGTTCATAGCTGCGATACTTTCTATCTTTACTATTTTCCTTACTGTGACCAGGGGTATTATTATAAATACTGATACTTGTACTGTCTATGGCAATTTCAATATCTTCCATATTGTTTTTGTCAACTCTGCAATCATTGATCTTAATATTGAGTTTTTTAAACCTTCTTGAAGCCTGCGAATAGCTAATGACTGCTAAGCCTTTTCCTACTTGCTGCAAATATCCTTTTATAAACCCTACCGTTTGTCTTAAGCCAATTCTAAAGAGACTAGCGACTATATGCACTAAAATCACAACTTTATCACTGTAAATATTGTTGCCACCGAACACTTTTGGACCATGTTCGTACCAATTTTCTATTAATAAAATGAAAAATATTTCCTCTTTCTTGGAGAAATTTGTTATATTCATTGCAGTTACTGACTTTCATTTGCTGTGGCATATTTTTTCTTCAATGGTTAAATGGCTATTCTATAATGAATTTTGTCAGTAACTGCCAGTTCTTTTCTCTTGAGTGATGCAACAAAGCCACTGGAATCCAGAAAATTGATCACAAACAAGACAACATTTTCGGTCAAAAACCAGTGTCTGGGCACTGGCATGACAACGTTATAAAGGAACCTGTTTCAGCTACTTTCATGACACCAGTTATCGCCTACTTACCCAACAAACTTATGCTAAGCTGTGCTGCCACTAACTTTGCAACCGGCACTCTATAGGGTGAGCATGACACATAATCGACCCCTGATTTGATAAAAAATTCTATGGACTGTGGATTCGCTCCATGCTCTCCACATATACCGAGTTTAATTTCTTTTCGGGTTTTTCTGCCTCTTTCAATGGCTATCTTGACTAACTCCCCTACCCCTTCGACATCTAGCACTTCAAATGGATCGCTTTCGAATATGTTGTTTTCCTTATAGGAATCGAGGAAATTAACTGAATCATCTCTTGAGAGTCCCATGGTTGTTTGCGTTAAATCATTAGTGCCAAAACTAAAAAATTCTGCGTGTTTTGCCAGTTTATCAGCAATCAGTGCTGCTCTTGGCAGTTCTATCATAGTTCCAATTGAATAAGCCTTGTCTGATGTCATTCCAGCGCGTGACGCTGGAATCTGCGTCTGTGAGATGACAGAGGATTCTTTCTTTGCTAGCTCGCATATCAGAATAAACTCTTTCTCACCCATGATAAAAGGAACCATAATTTCAGGTTTGACTTCTATCTTCTTTTCTTTCCTTAATTCACTTGCAGCACTAAGTATTGCCCTAATCTGCATGCTATATATTTCAGGATGAGAAATGGCAAGTCTACACCCTCGGTGGCCAAGCATTGGATTTTTTTCTGATAACTGTGCTATTTTATTTTTTACTGATTCAACTGACTTATTCAGTGATTTGGCAATTTTCTCTATAATAGATTGATTATGGGGCAAAAACTCATGCAAAGGCGGATCAAGCAACCGTATAGTGACTTCCCTGCCCTCCATAATAGAAAATATTTCTTTGAAATCAGACTTTTGCATTTCTTCGAGTTTATTTAATGCATTTGTCCTTTCATTTTCATCGTCAGCTATTATCAACTTTTGAATGAATTCGATTCTATCACTAGCGAAAAACATATGTTCTGTGCGACATAAGCCTATACCTTCTGCACCGAATCCTTTTGCAATTTTTGCATCTTTTGGAGTATCAGCGTTCGCTCTCACTTTGACCGTTTTGATTTCATCTATCCAGTTGATTATCGTTTTGAATTCTTGTGATAATTCAGGTGAAATTGTAGGAAGAATGCCAAGCATAACCTCCCCTGTTCCTCCGTTGATGGTAATCGGTTCACCTTTATTTACTTTTATATCCCCTATAGAAAGGAAAGTTCCATCTTTATCGATATAAAGTCCACTCACACTGCAGATGCATGGCTTACCCATTCCACGAGTTACAACAGCGGCATGCGAGGTCATACCTCCCCGCGCTGTTACTATTCCACTTGCAGCATTCATTCCATTAATATCTTCAGGGCTCGTCTCTGATCTTACCAAAATTACTTTTTTACCCTGTTCTGCAGCTTTTTCAGCATCACTTGCACTAAATACTACATACCCAGAAGCAACACCTGGAGAAGCTGGCAGTCCTTTTCCTACTACTTCTTGATCAATTTTAACATCAAGAACTGGATGTAATAAATTGTCAAAGGTTTTTGGGTCAATTCTCAATATTCCTTCTTCTTTTGTAATCTTTCCTTCGTTTACCATATCAACTACTATGCGAATAGCAGCTTCAGCTGTGCGCTTGCCAGATCTAGTCTGCAAAATCCATAACTTACCGTCCTGTACAGTAAATTCGATATCCTGCATGTCCTTATTGTGCCTTTCAAGTTTTTCACATACCGCGCATAATTCTAGGTAGATGCTTGGTAGCAACTTCTCCATGGTATTTTCTTGCTCCCCATTAACTGGCATAGGAGTATAAACACCAGAAACCACATCCTCACCCTGAGCATTAATCAGAAATTCACCAAAGTATTTTTTTTCTCCAGTTGAAGGATTACGTGTAAATATCACGCCAGTTGCAGAATTATCGTTCAGATTGCCAAAAACCATTGCCTGTACATTAACTGCAGTTCCAAGACTTTCAGAAATATTATTTATTTTTCTATAGGAAACAGCTCTATCATTCTTCCAAGAAGAAAGCACTGCATTCACTGAACTGAGCAACTGTTCTTCAATATTCTGCGGGAAATACTTTCCAGTTTTTTCATATACTATCTTTTTGAAATTATTAACAATACCCTTTAAAACATCAATATCAAGACCAGCTAAGCTTTTTGCTCCACTTGTTTGCTGTTCAATATCAATAATGTCTTGAAATAGATTATGGTCAAGCTGTAGTACAACATTCGAGTACATCATGATGAAACGACAGTAACTATCATAGGCAAAACGTTCTCCACTTTTTTTTGCAAGACCAACAACGGTTGCATCATTTAGACCAACATTTAAGATTGTATCGAGCATGCCTGGCATTGAATTCACACCACCAGAGCGTATGGAAACTAATAAAGGATTATTTGAATCCTCGAATTTACAACCGACGTCATTTTCGAGCATCGCCATGTAGTTTTTGATCTCGTTACGTAGGTCATTAGACAATTCATTATCCTGGCAATAGGCCTGACAAACAGCAGTGGAAATTGTGAAACCAGGTGGCACAGGAATGCCAATGTTACACATTTCTGCTAGATTTGCTCCCTTCCCTCCTAGTAGATTTCTCATTGCTGCACTGCCTTCACACTTGCCTCGGCTAAAGTAATATACTGACTTTTCTTTCATTTTCTTTCCAGATTTTCACTAATATACATACTATTCTAATAAATTTGTCAGGCGAGAGTAATAAATTTTGTAAAATTCAGCACAACTAAGTAGCCCCTTTTCCTTTCATTCCAGTGTCCCTATTGTCATCCCAGGCCTCTGTGGTGTCATGAAAGTAGCTGGCACTGGAAGTTGGTAAGCATAAAAGTAATGTTGAAATACAACGTTTCGATGACTATGAAAGAGCTGGATCCCAGTACTGCCATCATAAAGGAACCAGTGTCAGCTACTTTCATGAACCCTCCTGCAAATTGCAATGTGTGTACAGTTATGCGTGTGACACTGGGATGACATCTTATTCGCTACTCCCACTCAATAGTTGCTGGTGGCTTGGAAGTTAAGTCATATACAACCCTATTTACTCCGGAAACGTTATTAACGATTATGTTGCTAACATTTTGCAAAAAATCCCAAAATACTAACGAATGTTGACTTTTATTTTCAAATGGAAATGCATCTGCCGTCATACCATCGGATGATGTTATAGCTCTCAAAGCACAAACATATCCATATGTACGATTATCTCCCATAACCCCCACAGTTTTTATTGGTAACAGTACAGCAAAAGCCTGCCATATCTTATCGTATAGATCGTAATTTTTCATTGTATTGATATATATTGAATCTATTTCTTGCAATATTTGCACCTTTTCTTTATCGACCTCACCTATGATCCTTACTGCAAGCCCAGGTCCAGGAAACGGATGTTGAAATACTATCTCGTCTAAAAGCCCAATTTCTTTTCCAAGCAGCCTGACTTCATCTTTAAAGAGATAGCGTAAAGGTTCTACTAGTTTCAGATTCATTTTTTCTGGCAACCCACCAACATTGTGATGAGATTTAATTGTACTAGTATTTCCTGAAGCGTGCCCTGATTCAATTACATCGGAGTAGATTGTGCCTTGCATTAAAAAATCCACATCACCTATTTTTTTCGCCTCTTCTTCAAATACTTCAATAAAAGTATTGCCAATAATCTTTCGCTTTTCTTCTGGATCAGTTATTCCCTTTAGCTTACTTAAAAACAAGTTTGATTTATCAACGTAATTTATCGAAATCTCTTTTAACATAGCAGTGGTCTGGCTCTTGCGTAATAACCCAGTATCGATAAAAATACAGTTTAATTGTTTTCCTATAGCTTTATGTGTGAGAACTGCTGCAACACTCGAATCAACTCCCCCACTTACTGCAGCAATTACTTTTTTCGCCCCTACTAAGTTTTTAATTTTTTCCTTCTGCTTTTCAACAAATGACCTCATTGTCCAATCTCTCTCACAATTTGCAATATCTAAGAAATTAGAGAGAAGTTTACTACCATTTGTCGTAGGTTTAACTTCAGGGTGGAACTGAGTACAGTAAATCTTCCGCTTTTCGTTGGCAATTATTGCGATTGTTTGATTTATTACACCTGAGGCAATAACAGTAAATCCTTGCGGTATAGTTTCGACACTGTCTGCATGGTTCATCAGCACACCGACTTCGGAATTAACTTCCCAAGTGTCCTTTATAATTAGAGATTCTTTTAGTATCTTGATTTTAGTTTTGCCAAATTCCTGATTGAATCCTTTTCTTACCTTTGCCCCGAAATAATGACAAATAAGTTGCTGTCCATAACATATTCCAAGTATAGGAGCGTTTATTGTCTCGTTAAGTTTTATAATTTTATGTGCTACTTCACTTACTTCAGAGCAATTATCATTTACAGATTGCGGCCCTCCAGAAAAAATAAATCCATTGAATTTTGATACTGTTTCAAAATTGATGTTGCTTGGAAATATCTCACAGTAAACGCCCATTTCCCTGATTTGTCTTGCGATCAGCTGTGTAAATTGTGAACCAAAATCAATAATGGCAATTGCTGACAATGTGCTCCTCCATATTATTTAAAGCAATGTCTGATAATAAAGAAAATAATGGAGTAAGTAAACTAAGACCTGTTTTAAAGCTTTGACGGACAGCGTGGGTTGGCTATGATCTATTTTTATCTAAGAAGAACTTTTTACGGTGGTACTTCAGAACCCCTCTTTAGGGTTAAGACATACTTCCAATTCTTCCCAACCACTATAACTTCCACCACCAACCAATGCTATACACACTCCGGATAGAGACTTAGCCTTAATCACTTTTCCAGTTTTGTTATCTACAAACTCTTCCACTCCCTCAACTTTAATTTCGTATTTCTGGTCACTATTTGAGCGATCCCATACAAGCATTTTTCCTATAAATAGAGCTTTGATGACCTCTTTATTTTGTACTTTATATGTTAAAAATAAGTCTTTATAAGTATTACAAAGTGGTAGTATAAAGATGTGTAGAGAAGACAACCTTGGTCATAGGGACCGTCTTGCAGCAAGGTTCTCTTCTCTTAAGTTGTAATAGTTTAAGGAAATAATCAACTTGATCAGGTACATGTTGTTTAAAATATAAAAAATAAAGAAGTAATAGCTACGGAATACACTAATGCTATTTCACGTGATAGTACATTAGCATATAACATGCTAAAAAAAATAGAGAATAAGTACAATATCTTATCCCTCTACGCAGATGCATTTTATGATGCAACGAATGTGTATAAAATATGTAAAGAATATAATATAAAGCCTATAATACGGCCAAGAAAAGATGCAAAAATCTACATGTCAGAAAGAAATGAAAATATTAGTATAATAAGGTTGAGTGAGAATTATAAAGATGGCATAGCAAATTGGAAGAAGAAATGGTGTGAGGTCCTACGTTGAAAGCTTTTTCTTTAGACTTAAAAAAACATTTGGATTTAGTTTAAAAAATAAGTCTGAAATAAATCGTGTGTCAATCAAGTGCTATTTAATAAATGAATTTACTAAAATTGGTACTGCTAAATTTGAGATAGTTATGTAAAGTTTTATTATTCTTAATAAATTAAGGAGCTATGCAACAAAGCCGCGCTCCACTAAACAGATACTATTTTTTGCATTTAATTTACAATAAGCGTGAACCTGTTACGTGTAATGTTCTTCCACATAATCACTAATAATTGCCTTAAATTCTTCAAAAATATTATTACCTTGTAAAGTTTTGAAATATTTGCCGTCTTTGTAGACTGCTGAAACAGGTTTTTCCCCATATCCAGGCAGGCTGATCCCCAGATTTGCATGTTTGCTCTCTCCGGGACCATTTACTATGCATCCCATAACAGCGATGCTCATATGCTCTACACCTGGATTCTTTTTCTTCCATATCGGCATATGAATTTTTATGTGGCCATTTACTTCCTCAGTTAATATACGAAAACGATCGCTACTTGTGCGCCCACAACCAGGACATGAACTAACCTGAGGGTTAAAGTAGCGCAAGCCTACAGACTGTAGTATTTCCTGACACACTACCACCTCATTAGTGCGTGATTCACCAGGACGCTGAGTTAAAGAAGCTCGTATAGTGTCTCCAATACCATTTTGCAATAAATAAGTAAGCCCTGCTGTGGTATTTATCACGCCTTTATCGCCCATACCAGCCTCAGTTAAACCCAAATGCAGCGCATAATTGGAAGATTTTGCAAGTGCCGTATAAACTAAAATTAAATCTTGCACTCTACTGATTTTACACGAAATGATTATTTTATCTGCACTAAGGCCAATTTCTTCAGCTTTTTTTTGCACTGCCAAGAGCAGACATTACAAGCGCCTTACGCAATATAACATCAGAAGGTTTTGGATCACTGGACAAGGAGTTTTCATCCATTAGTTTTTGTGAAAGGTACTTATCAAAACTACCCCAATTTACTCCAATTCTGACAGGAAGATCATGCGTTATTGCGTACTCTATAACTTTTTCAAATTTTTCATCACGTTTGTCGCCAAAGCCTACATTGCCTGGATTCATCCTAATTTTACCCAGCATCTTAATGTTGTCTGGATAATTCTGAACTAGCCTGTACAACTCATATTGTCCGCAGCCTACTAATATCTTATCATCAAAACCCTCTTTATTTATTTCCTCTACTATATAAGGTATTGCTTTTGCTACCTCCTCTGAATTCAAAGCAATTCGCACCAACTCTGAACCTGCATGCACTAGTTCTATTATTTCTTTCGCATATTGCTTAGCACTGCTTTTTATGTTGTCAGGATCTATATGTACACCAAGCGCCATAGATTGAACGACTATAGGGTTATTTCCACCTATCTTCACTTGTCCAACTTTTACAGTATGAGTTTTATGCCTGGAAATTGGCGATAATTCATATGCATCATCACTCAATATCAGGTCTTTATCTAGCATATCATTAGTCGGCCAATATTGTGATACTATTTTACTGCGTCAGCTACACTGCCAAATGAACTTGAACCATTAAAACTATAATGTGTATTAGAATCTACGTTATTCAAATCAGTGATAGAATCATGTGAGCATGTTCTTCTTGACGGAGTTTCTTTTATAGTGACATTTATAGGGGAAATTTTTTTTTCTCGCGTTGAACTAACTTTTTTCTCTTTTTGTTGTTCACTTTTATGTTGCTCGCTTTCATAATAAGAAACTGGCTCTTGATCTATAAATACAGCACCCTTTAAACGGGCAAGATTAATACCATGCTGATTTATCATAGCATCCTCTTCATCTTCAACTATGCAGGCTCTCACGTCGTTTGGCTCATTATCAAGGCTAGCAATTTTTTTTTCTTTTAATTTTTTGATTAGATCTTCTTTATTCACGTTAGCATTAGATTGACCTTGTAACTTTTTTTTCTTGAGAATCTCCCTACGCTTTTCATATAATTTATACGACTCAGCAAAATCCTCATCTATATGAAAATTTGTACCACCAGGGTTACCAGGAGGTATGTACCTCTTACTGAGCTTTACTTTAGACTTAGCTTCAGCATCATGCACAATAAAGGAACTAGAAACTAGAAACATTAATATAAAGAAAATTTTAGAAAAGAACTTGAACATACCATAGTGAATATCGTGCCTTAAAAGATAGCAATTAACAAACTTTAAGTAAACCTGAATCTTTACTAACTTTATAATACAAACATTTTTCTAAAAAATTTACTATCAAAACCTACATAATCTAAAGGAAGTTTAAGGTGTTACAAATTTTACGTAACACCTTTTCAAGAAGAGCATTATGCTTTTCTTTGTTGTAAGTTATTATTCAGTTTTTCGGTATCACCCACATTACTAAACTTCCCATTTGGTTTATCTTGAGATAAGTCGCTTTTCTTTTCTTTATCGAGCTTAACTCCTTGATAGATACAGAATGCAACAAAACTAGCTATCGCTGTTACAGCAAAAGCAGTGGCTATGGTGCAAATTATTATTGCTTGTTCTTGCCCCCCTACTATCTCTGCAAATGTCTCTACTTTTTCTTCTAAGCCTGTAAATTTTTCTTGCAGGCCGTTTAAGTGCTCTTGCATACCTTGAAACTTCTCAATACCAATCTTTTCTTCTAATGCACCAAAAACTTTTTCAAACTGCTCAACGTCTATCTTTTGAGCTTCTTGCCATTCTTTTAATGCACCAAATACCTCTTCAAACTGTTTAGCATCAATATTTTGAGCTTCTTGCCATTCTTTTAATGCACAAAAAACTTTTTCAAACTGCTCAGCATCTATCTTTTGACTTTCCTGCAATGCTGTTACATCTGATTTATCAAAACCGAACACAAATTTAGTTATACCCATTTTTAACCCCCTAGCTAATTAATATATTATAATTTTACATTCCCAATGTTTAAATTATTATTAAATTAACTATCATTATACATTGATCTTAAAATAACTTTCCTCGACCTGAAGGTTTAAGTTAGCGATTATTCTACCAATATCTCTCTCTTTCCTGAGTAACTTGGAGTGCTGACAATACCTTCTTTCTCCATTCTTTCAACAATATTTGCAGCTCTGTTATAGCCTATTCTAAGCTGCCTTTGAATGTAACTAGTCGAAACCTTTTGATCCCTCTGAATGATGGCCACCGCTTGCTTGTATAGATCGTTCTCTTCATCTTCTGTTTTACCTTCTGATTCTGCGAAAGAATTTTCATCTTCTTTAGTGATTTCCTCCATGTAGTTTGGCTCACCTTGCGTTTTCAGATGATCAACTATATTTTGCACCTCATCATCGCTCACAAATGGACCATGAACTCGAATAATCTTACCACCAGAAGCCATATAAAGCATATCACCCATACCTAGCAATTGTTCAGCTCCTTGTTCACCTAGTATTGTACGGCTATCTATTTTAGAAGTTACAGCAAAACTGATCCTTGTTGGAAAGTTTGCCTTGATGACGCCTGTTATCACATCTACAGATGGGCGTTGTGTTGCCATTATGATGTGTATTCCTGCAGCACGAGCCATTTGAGCTAAACGTTGAATAGAGCATTCTATATCTTTGCCAGCAACAAGCATCAAATCTGCCATTTCATCCACAATCACCACAATATATGGAAATGTCTCCATTTTAATCGGTATTTTTTCAAACAAAGGTTTACCTGTTGTTGAATTAAATCCTATTTGCACAACACGTTCCAACTCTATTCCACTATTCATCGCTTCTATGATTTTTTGATTATAGTTTATTACATTGCGCACATTTAAATATGACATCATACGATAGCGATTTTCCATCTCTTTTACTATCCACTTAAGAGCAATAACAGCTTTTTTTGGCTCTGTTACCACTGGCGTTATTAGATGCGGTATTGCATCATATATTGAAAGCTCAAGCATTTTTGGGTCAATCATTATCATCTTGCATTCATCAGGACTTAATCGATAAACGAGCGACAGAATCATAGTGTTAATTGCAACTGATTTACCTGAACCTGTGGTTCCAGCAACAAGCAAGTGGGGCATTTTAGTCAGATCTGCAATAACTGGTTTTCCACTTATTTCCTTGCCAAGCGCAATTGGAAGATTTAAGTTTGCATTTTGGTATTCTGGTGATTCAAGTAAATCACGCAGCATAACAATTTCTCGTTCTTTGTTTGGCAATTCTATTCCCATGGCATTTTGTCCACGAATTATTGAAATACGTGCAGAAAGTGCACTCATTGAACGTGCAATATCATCTGCAAGGCCAATCACTCTTGCAGATTTTGTGCCAGCTTGTGGCTCAAGTTTGTATAAAGTCACAACCGGTCCATAACATACACTTATAATTTTTCCTTGCACACCAAAATCACTCAGGACCTGCTCCAGCAAAGATAAATTCTTATTGCTCTCTATTTCATTCAGCTGCTTTCTCTGCAAAGACTCCTCTGCTTTAGAAAGTAAATGGATGCTTGGAAACTCGAATTCACTGGAAGGTTTAAAAATTTCTTCGGTGGCTTTTTTCTGTCTTTCTTTTGGTTGTTGTTTAGTAGTGATTTTAGTTCTATATTTTTCTTCTACTACTAATGGTGCCATTGAATACTCAGCAGTTTTACGTAACCTGAAAAACAAAACCTTTGCAAAAAGGTAAATCATTTTTTTACATAAGAAGAGTAGAGAATAAATCACTCTCTTCCAACCAATCAGTCCTACAATACCTACTGATGCTACTACTGCAAATATGTAAAATTGGAAGTTATTAATTAGTGCATTTCCTATTATTCCACCGTGCATGTACCTAGCAGTGATACCAAGCGAAAATTGTGTTAATACAGCGCATATTGCTACATTGATTAACATTAGGTAGAGAATTTTTAGCAACCTTTTTGATATCAAAAAGTAAACTATGGTTGTAGCTATTGTAATACTAGTGAGTCCAAAAAATTGAACTAATATATCAGCTAAATATGAACCTACTATTCCACCTAAATTTGTTACTTCCTCATTTGTAGCTGTATTTAAGGATGGATCTTTATATTTATAGCTAAAAACTGATATACATATATATATTAAGAGCGACAGGTATATCGCTGATTTTAGGTGTTTTTTTAACATCTACTTAAAGTAGTAAGTAATTGTATATTTTACAAAGTGAATTGCTATTATCAATATCATTACGGATAAATCCAATCCATTGAACGGTTGTATATACCTTCTGATAACCTTTAGTGGAGGATAGGTGAGTCGATTTAAAGTTTGCATTATGTTGCTTACAACTTCATTATACATGTTAACCACATTAAGTTTAATCAACAAATCGAGAATAACTGAGCATATTAGAATGAAGCTGTAGAGGTCTAGTAGTAGGTTAAGTAAGTATATGATTGGATGCATATTACTGATTTACACTAAAACCTATTATGTGTAGTGATATGTATAAAATCAAGTCTTACAATAGATTTCTTGCATAACCTCCTGTCATCCCAGTGCTTGACACTGGTTCTTTTTTTTCTGGTCACGCGCTGGAATGACAAAGAAGAGTGAGCCGCTAATTTTTCATATGGTTATGCAAGAAGTCCAATCATTTTTATGCTAAAATAAACAATAACCTATATGATATTGTAATCTTTGATTCCAAGTGGATAAAAAATTTATTGATAAATTAACGGAGAGATGTGTACTGTATGAATAGCTTTTTGATCATGTTTATTACATGCAGGATAAGTGTTCAGGTACATGTGAAACCAGCGCTTCTTTTCTTGTCACCTCTTGTTCCTAAGTAGCCCCTTTGTTGTCATCCCAGTGTCAAGCACTGGGATGACACTATTTGTTATGCAAATTGCCACAATGTTCGTATAGTTGTGTGTCTGCACACTGACCATTTGTTCCTATGTTTTTGTCTATCTTATTTTGCCATCCTGATGAACGAATACGTGTTCAGGACCATTTTCCTTACTTTAATATATGGTCTACCCCATTACTTAATGAGATCATTTCTTTTAATTGATATTATAAAACTACTTATCGTAAAGTTGATCTATAGATATAATACTACCATTTGATGATTTTTTAGCAGATTTTTCATTTTCGTATTCTTTATTAGAATCAACGCTAAATACTAAAATATCTCCTGAAATTTTATCATGAAACTCACTAATAGCAAAAAACGGTACAGTGACTTGTTCTTGTTTTCCATGAAAACTCAAACTGACGCTAAACTTATCCTCAAGAACTTTTAGACCATAAAATTGATGCTGTAATATAACAAGCATTTGAGTAGGGTATGATTCTTTCAAGGAGTCTGGTATGACAACACCATTAAAGCGCGTAGAAAATAGTATTTCTAAGTGAGGAGTGAAACCACTACCTGATATAGTATCTAAAGCCTTTTTGACAACTTGAAATTTGCTAGAATTAAGCGACTTCTGATAATCTGTTTTATCCATATAACCCTTACATGTGTAAATTTTTAGGGAACTTCTGTTACCCGGCGTTCCCTAAACCGTGCTTTTCACAATGAAGTTATAGTGCTTAAATTAAGCAGCTAATGCAACATTGTCTTCAGCAGCAAAGTTATCGTTTGCATCTAAATTATGAACTCTTAGCGGTGGTATCTAACCGAGCAAAGCTACCATCTTTACTATGCATGTCGATCCTTACTCGCCCCCGTATCAATCAAAAAATATGGTGGAGGCGCCGAGTACTGCCCTCGGGTCCAATACACCTATTACAAGGTAATTTTATTGCCATAGTGCATAAAAAACACACACATGCTTATTATACAGTAGTATTGAATAAATGTCAAGTTATTGAACTCCAAATTGATTGGTAGCTAAAAAACTAATATAAAAATTACTTCGCCTATTTATCTAATCTTAGTATAATCACAGTAGAGGTATTTTTAGAGCTCAAAATCTATCTTCGTCTGCAGACTTTTCTATTAAATAATCAAACTAAGTAAAAAATGTAGCGTATCTTCTTCAGCGCACATGGGTGCACACATATGCTTAATCTCTGTCGTATGTGCGTTGCATTTTTTCTGTTCTTTATTAACATGGGGGGTTCTATGCCTAATTCTTAACAAAAACTGCTCAAATGCTTGTGTAGCTATTGAATTTACTGAATTCAAGAAAGTAAGAGACAGTATGAGAAGTAACATAAATCGAAAAAAGATGAGTTGTGGAACAAAAAATGCAGACAATTGTGGAAAATTGCCTGCGTAACTAGACTACAAATTAGTTTTTCTTCTCAAGAATTAAATCAATTCAGCTGCACTTTCTAACGGAATATTTTTAAGAAAAAAAGTAATATGAAAGAGGATTTTCGTATTGATCTTGTGAATCAATCTCTACTTCTTGCTCTGATGACATCTGTGATGTCAGTCCTTCATCAGATAAAAGAATTTTTCCTGTAAGAATTTCTATTACTTCTTCCTTTTTACTAGAAATAGCATAATCCAAAGGGGTCTTTCCTTCATTATCACGTATATTAATTTCTGCACCGTTTTTTAGTAGCATTTCTACGAAGTATTTGCACAGGGAATTTGAGCAAGAAGCAGCAAGATGGAAAGGTGTCTTCCCTTCATTATCTCGTATATCAACTTCTACACCTTTGTTTAGTAGCCTCTCTGCCATCCATATGCTCTGTCCTGGAGTAGAAACAGCAAGATGTAAAGGTGTTCTTCCTTCATTATCTTGTATATTAACTTCCGCACCTTTGTCTAGCAGCATTTTTACGTTTTCTTCTTTTGTCTCTTTTGTACCCCAGAAAGATGAAACTATGTCAGAAGCAGCAAGATGCAATGGAGTCTTTCCTTCGTTATCTTGTATATTAATTTCTGCACCTTTGTTTAGCAGTCTCTCTACTATCCATGTGTTCTGTCCTGGAATAATAACAGCATAATGTAAAGGAGCCTTTCCTTCATTATCTCGTATATTAACATTCGCATCCTTTTCTATAAGAAGCTCTACTACTTTTGCACAGCCATTTTCAGATGCTAAACATAGTAAGTTACTTCCACCAAATGAATTAGCATTTATATCAAATCCATTTTCTTCCCATGCATTATACATATCAACATCATGTTGCTGCAGCTCACTTTTAAATTTTTCAATTATGTTAGATGAGCTTACTTTGTCATCATTATCAATCCTATATAGTATTTTTTGTAATATCGACGTGTTATTCATAATGTTCTCCAATTTTTAAGATTATATACTGATTATAGTATATAATCAAGCTATGAAAATAAAAACATCAGATGCAATTACTACTATGCTGTAGGTGTTAATATAATTTAAAATCTGTTCATGGGCATCGCAAATATTGAAGCAAGAGCAGCGTCATTCCAGTGCTTGACACTGGAATCCAGACTTTGATTGTTATACTTGTAAATAAGTGTAATGGATAATGGTCTTGGTGAGAATAAGAGTTCATCTAAAATGTAGTATTTTTGTTGAAATAGCTCAGCTAGATTCCAGTGTCAAGCACTGGAATGACACCATTAGATTTAACCTTATACTAAGTGAATTAGTAGCAGTTCTAAATAAAAAATGTGGTCTCATAACGATATTGCCTTTGTGTGACGTGAAAGTCGTCTATTAAACTGTTTAGCACTGACTAAACCGAGTGTTTTGCCACTCGTACCCTACTAAACTGTATAAGTACAGTAATGTCTTATGCAAAGCGTTTAGGACAATGAACCCGCCCGAAAAGGAGAAGTTCGGTCTGTGAAGAAGGAACGATGCTATAAGTGTCAAGTTGGCACGGGGGCTAGGGTGAACGGTATGGATAACAGAAGTGAATGATCGTAAGCATCGTTAAATCGAACAAGCCAAAGACACTGACAGGCTTGGACCAAAAGGTATGTGGTAGGTTATCAGCGTGAACGCATCTGATACGCAAACATAAACACCACCGGTGTATAGATCAATCCTAACCCGCTCGTTGTTTGATAGGTGGAACACGGAAACCCCATATATCTCTGGGTAATTTCTTTACTCAGTAAGGTTGATCATGAGAAAGACTGATGGATATGTGGGATTGGGAGTGTGGAAAAAGTGAATGCTCATCTGTAATGGATGAGATACAGGTTTAAACGTTATCTGGCTCGAAAGAGAACTGACGTCCACTACGGTCATCTTGAACAAGATTGTTTGTAAAACCTTTTAAGTGAGGAAAGCAGATGGTTACAGGTAAAATTGTAAGTGCACCTTTCGGTACAGCAGAACACTGGAATCAAATTAACTGGTTTCAGTGTAAAAAAAATACCAGAAGGCTACAAGCTCGTATTGTTCAGGCAACAAAAGCTAGGAGATGGAATAAAGTGAAAACTTTACAACGCCTCCTCACACGTAGTTTTAGTGCTAAAGCGTTGGCAGTAAAACGCGTAACTTCAAATAAAGGAAAATGTACAGCTGGTGTTGACAACCAGTTGTGGCAGAGCCCTTCAGCAAAATCTCAAGGAATTGCAAACCTGAGGCAACGAGGATATCGCTCTCAACCTTTGAGACGAGTCTATATCCCCAAACCTACAGGCAGCAAGCGACCTCTTAGTATTCCCACTATGAAAGATCGAGCGATGCAGGCCTTATATCTTATGGGACTTGATCCTGTTGCAGAAACAATAGGAGATAGACACTCATACGGATTTAGGAAACATCGCTCAGCTGCTGATGCGATAAGCCAGATCCACAAAACTTTGGCGGGACGCGACAGATCGCAATGGATCCTAGAGGCGGATATTAAGAAGTGTTTTGATGAAATAGACCATTGCTGGTTAGAAAGCTCAATTCCAATAGAAAAGAATATTCTCAGCAAATGGTTAAAATCTGGGTTCATAGAAAAACAAATGTTCCGCTTCACAATAGCAGGGACTCCACAAGGAGGAATTATCTCCCCTGTACTTGCTAACTTGACCCTTGATGGTTTCGAAAATGTTATCAGTAAACATTTCGGGAAGAAGGGAACAAGAAAACGCAAGAAATATGGTGTGCACGTGATTCGCTACGCGGATGACTTCATAGTAACACTGGAAAATCAAAAGAAATTCTTGAGACTAAAGTTAAAAGGCTAGTAGAGGATTTCCTCAGCGACAGAGGGTTAACTCTATCCACAGGAAAAACCAAGATCACACACGTAGAACAGGGATTTGATTTTCTAGGTCAGACAGTACGTAAGTACGAAAGGAAGATAATCATCAAACCTTCAGCAGAAAGTACAAACCGACTTCTGAAGCGCATCCGGTGCTTGATTCGTAAGAACTGCGCAGCAACCCAAGAAAAAGTAATAGAACTGCTCACACCTCAAATTCGAGGGTGGGTCTATTACCACAGGGGAATATGCGCAAGAAAAGCTTATGAGAAAGTGGATTCTGAGATTTTTAAAGCCTTATGGCAATGGTCAAAACGCAGACACCCTAATAAAGGCTTACGCTGGATTAAGGAGAAATACTTTAAAACAAAAGAAGCCAGAAGATGGTGCTTTGCAGCGCTGACTAAGAATAAAGGTACAGTTGAGTGGAAGGAACTCTTTCAAGCAACAAGCGTACCAATTCGTCGCCACAAGAAAATTCAAGCTGAGGCAAATCCCTACGATAAAGAATGGTATGCCTACTTTGAAAAACGTAGATCAAATAATCCTTCTCTTTATGAGGATGATAAGATATGATTAATGTTAATCCTAGTAAGGAATTTGAAATGCCAGAATATTTGAAGGAAGCTGTTGCCGGTTCTCGAGAAAAGGACTTAAGATGGCTCGAGCCGTATGAAGGGAAACTTTCAAGTACGGTTCCTAGAGGAGAGTTTAGTGGAAAATATCTCAGTCCACTAAACTCTTACTCGTTC
>NZ_QPIP01000059.1 GCF_003344345.1 Wolbachia endosymbiont of Cylisticus convexus
GTATCTTGTAAAAAGCATCTAATGTTTTAAGCTTAAGCATTAGGTGGAGGAGGGAAGAACTCTGTTTCTCCTCTTAGATATAAAATCTGTAAGAAAGATAAGAGTTCCCTCCTCAAAAGTATAGGCTGGACGGTATCGTAGAAAGACCTAAATGGCTCTAATTCTGTATCCACAAGGTTAGCCTTACTTTTCGTTTTAAATGGTAACGTATGGGGTTATATATGATCAACAACTTTCTTGGAATTGATGTATCAAAAGATCGCTTTGATGTTTTTCTTTCATTCATAAGTAAAAAAGAAAAGCGTGAAACTAGGAAAAGGAGCTTTAAGAACGATGATCTTGGGTTTCAAGGTCTGCTGAGTTTTCTACAAAAGCATAATGTGGAAGAAGTAAAGTCATGCATGTGGTTGTTATAGCGAAGCTTTGGCTGAATTTCTGCACAATGCTGGACATTTTGTTAGTGTTGTAAATCCTTATTGTATTAAATCTTATACAAGGAGTAAGCTCGTAAGACAAAAGAATGATCAGACTGATGCAGAAATTATTGCTGATTATTGCCAAAGACAGGAACCAACTCGTTGGACACCACCTTCTTCTGAAATGAAAAAATTAAAACATCTTTATCGTTGCTCAGTTGCGTTAAAAGAATTAGTAAATAACCACCTAGAAAAAAAAGAGAGACTGCCTAAAGAAGTTGCAAATGCTTGTTGCAACGAATATAGTTAAAAAAATAGAAATAATAAAAAACTCCATACGCAAACTATTAAAGCAGCACAAAGAATTGTTGGAAAATTTTCAGCTTCTATTGACTATTCCAGGAATAGGAGAGGAATCAGCAATGGCTATTTTAGCTGAAATCCCTGACATAAAAGCTTTTAGAGATGCCAGGCAATTGGCAGCATATACAGGAGTTATACCGAAAAATATAACATCAGGTTCATCTGTACATTCTAAACCAAGATTAAGTAAATCAGGTTCACAAACATTACGTAAGGCCCTTTTCTTTCCTGCCATAGTAGCCAAGAATCACAATCCTATCATTGTGAGTTTTTGCCAAAGACTAAAGAAGAAGGGTAAGCATAATATGGCAATTGTGGGAGCTGCAATGCGTAAGCTACTCCATATCATTTTCGGTATCCTGACATCCAAAAGTGCTTTTGATCCAAATCATATCAAGAATTACAGAACTAGGATGTTGACTGTAGTTTAAAATCAAAAAATGCTTCCAATCCATTCAACATATTCACTAACTGTAATCTGTGTACTGTTACACAATCAGAAGTATTTTTTGATTTTATGATACAGCTTGAGTAATTTTTTTGTTGACTAGCAAGACGGTATCTTTCTTATCTTATTTTTTGTTCACACAGACTAGCATGATCAAAACTATCAACTGATGGATTTTCGCAATAACGTCAATAGCAGTCAGATGTCCTACACCTTTTAGCAGGTCTATAGTTGAATTTGAGCGCTCTATAAGTAGCAACAAATAATATAACTTATTTTTTTCTCTATATAACACTGTTAGCCGAATAGATATTTGCTTGACGTTTCTATGCCTTCATTATCATTAGTAATACTCAAGGGAAAACTAAACTTAATAAGATTTGGAAGCATATTGTTGTTCCATGATTCACGTAATGCTGCTATACCTTCGTTGCAGATATCGTCATAAAGTAAATTAAATTCTTTAATATTTGAAAAACTACCATCCTTTAGCGCATTCATTAATATTACTCCACTTTCAATATCAATATCATTAGAAATTAAATCAAGTTTAACAAGATTTGGAAAGTTATCATTCTTTAACAATTTAGTGATTGCTATTGAACCTTCTTCACCAATAATGCTAGAAGTTAATTTACACTCAGTAATATTTGGAAGATTAATATTCTTTAATGCTAACCCCCTCCGGCCAACCTTTCTGCTTCATTACGTGAAATCAATGCCTCAATAAATTCATCTAGTTCACCTTCTTTTATAATCTGCTCTAATCGATGTGAAGTTAGATTAATTCTATGATCTGTAATTCTTGATTGTGGAAAGTTATAAGTTCTTATACGTTCAGAGCGATCTCCAGAGCCAATTTGACTTTTTCTCATTGTTGACCTTTCCATTTCTTTTTTTTGTCTTTCAATTTCATATAGCCTTGCTCTCAAGACTTTCAGTGCTTTAGCTTTATTTTTGTGCTGCGATTTTTCGTCTTGCTGTATTACAACTATTCCTGTTGGCAAGTGGGTTACCCTTACTGCACTATCAGTCGTATTCACTGATTGCCCTCCAGGGCCACTAGATCTGTAAACATCTATTCGTAAGTCTTTCTCTTCTATTTTAAAGTCAACCTCTTCAACTTCAGGTAGTATTGCAACGGTGGCTGCCGAGGTATGTAGCCTTCCTGAGGATTCAGTTTCTGGTACTCGCTGTACTCTGTGTACTCCTGACTCAAATTTTAGCCTTGCAAAAACTTCTGTTCCGTTAATAAGTGCAGAAGCTTCCTTATAACCACCTATACCTGTGTTAGAAATGCTTATTGGCTCGAATTTCCAATTTCTTCTTTCTGCATATTTTTGGTACATACGAAATAATATCGCTGCAAATAGCGCTGCTTCTTCTCCTCCTGTGCCTGCTCTGATTTCTAATATTGCGTTTCTTGAGTCATCTTCATCTTTTGGCAATAGCGCTAACTTTAGCTTGGCTTTTACTTTTGGTAATAGCATCTTTTGCTTCTCAAAAAGTTCTTCTTTTGCTAACTCTTTTATATCATTTTCGCTGTTTTCATCTTTCATTATTTCTTCTAAATCTGAAATTTCCTCTTTCAGTGTATTATATTCATCGATTATCTCGATGATTGGTCTGAGTTCAGAGTATTCCTTTGAAAGACTAATGAATTCTTTTTGACTCAAATTGGTAGGACTTTCCAAATTCCTCTCTATATCATTAAACTTTTTCTTTAAGTCTTGTAAATTATTCTCTATATCCATATAGTACAGTTTCAACTGTTTAAGTAAGTAATATATACTGAAATAAAAAATTTCTTATATCAAGCAATAACACTATAATTACCCAGGATATTTCTACCTTAACATAATGGCAAGACAGATAACATCAAGCTGCAGCTTCATATTTGGAGCTTCAGACAAAAAATCATTACCAGATGAATCAGCTCCAGAGATTGCGTTTGCTGGTAGATCAAATGTAGGAAAATCGAGTTTGATCAACTTACTGATAAATAGCAAAAAAGCTGCAAGAGTTTCCTCTAAGCCTGGATGCACTAGACAAATAAATTTTTACTCTATGTACAATGATAAGTTCAGGATTGTCGACCTACCGGGATATGGCTATTCTCGTGCAAGCAGGGAAGAAGCAATACAATACTTAAACCTAATTGAGTATTATCTAATTCAAAGGAGAAATCTAAGAAGAGTGTTTGTGCTTATAGATAGCAAGGTAGGATTAAAAGAAATAGACAAAGACTTTATTTATTGGTTAATATGTAATAACATTAACTTTAACATTGTGCTAACAAAAATAGATAAAGTGAGTCAGGAAAGCCTAGATGCTATTCTAGAAAGCACTCAAAAGTGGATTAATAATGAGCATGTGTCAATTCATCAAATAAGCATCTGTGTTAAGCATAAAATAACCAAGGTAAGAGATGAGTTTTTCAAGTTTACAAGATAAAAAAGTGAAGAGCGATGAATTTTCAAATGGTGAGATACCATTTAAGCAAAAAGCAGAAATATTACTTGAAGTGTTGTCTAGCATACCTAGCTTTGTAGGCGAAACTTTTATCATCAAATGCAGCAGTGTAACAATCTCAGATAAAATGCTGCTTAATGCTTTTGTGCATAATATCGTCCTGTTGAAACAGCTTGGTATAAATCCGGTGATAGTTCATGACGGAGAATATGAAATTAACTCAGTGTTAAAAATGCTAGGTATGAACAATAAGCTTGTAAATGGTGTCAGACTCACAGACAAAAGCACTATGAAAATCATTGAAATGGCACTATGTGGTTCAGTTAATAAAAAAATTGTTCAGCATATAAATTCTGCCGGTGGTTCAGCTATTGGATTATGTGGAAAAGATGGCAACCTCATAAAAGCTGAAAAGACAAGCACTACGCTTAGGGAAAACAGATTAAATAATATTGAAAAAATACTAGACATGGGATTTATCGGTAGACCAACTGAGATCAATCCTGATATATTATTTTTTATTGAAGAATCAGATTCTATACCAGTTATTGCACCTATCGGTTATGGAAAAAATGGAGAAACATATCATATTGATGCCGATAGAACTGCAAGTGCAATTGCAATTGCAGTTTCCGCGTCTAAAATGATAATCTTGAGTGATACGGATGAAGAAATAAACGCAATTGGCAATGGAAGAGTCTTGATTAAAAGTTTAAATGCATCAATTGATCGTGGCGAAATTAAAGGAGAAAAACTTGTTGAAAGGCTTATGGCATATACTAAAATGGTGGAAGAATGTGCTGGAGTTGTTCACATAGTTAATGGTAGAATACCTAACATTATGCTTGATTTATTTACTAAGAATAATTCAAGCATATCAATCATGGATGATTTAGTACTGCCTATAACGATATGAACGTTGAAAATTTTGGAACCCCTATTTAAACATATATTTATTTTTGTTACAATATTCTTATTTCCATCATATCATTTGATGGAAATTTTCAGTCTTATGCACGACTTTATTTACATTTTTATTTGATTAAAAATTGCATTTTAGCAATAAAAAACTTATTTATTGTAGGAAAACTTGTGTTTGTTCTCACATAAAGCTATTTATGGAGTGATAATGGATGTATTATACTTACATTTCTGGTTCGGAAATTTATGCAGTTGTTTCTAACAAGATTAGTCAACAAGTTTTATTGTTTAAAGATGAGAAACAAAGTTATTATTATTACTAGTGCCATTCTTATTTTACTATTTGTTGTCAATAATGTGTTTTTGAGGAAAAATCAAACAGTTCATAGTGATAATACAACTAATAGCTTTTCAGTAAAAACTCAGGAATATACACCGCAAAACCGTACTATATATTTGAATTTTTCTGGTACAGTAAATCCCTTGCATAGGACCAATCTTATCTCAAGAACAAGTGGTCAAGTTATTGCTGTTTATTTCTCTGATGGTGAAAAGGTAAAGAGAGGTAATGTAATTTTAAAGATAGAAGATTATGACAGAGTTGAGCAAGTTGAAAAAGCCAAAGCCTTATTAAAGCAGCGTGAATTTGAGTATTATTCCTCTCAAAAATTGAATAAAAAAGGCTATGGAGCACAAATACAAGTGGAAGCAACTTTTACTGCATTGCAGAGTGCAAAAGCTGACCTAAAAAGGCTAGAATTGGATTTAGAAAATACTGCAGTTAAATCTCCTATTGATGGTTATATTGATAAAATCAATGCAAACGAAGGGGATTTTGTTAATGCTGGGCAAAAAATAGCTGACGTGGTTAATTTCGATCAAATTCTTGTAGTGTTATACGTTTCGGAGAATGAAGTAAATAAAATAGAGCTAGGCAGCACAGCTCAAATTAATTTACTAGACGGAAAAGAATTGGCAGGTGAAGTAAGTTTTATTACTAAAATTATTGAGCCTAAAACTGGATCCTATAGAGTAGAGGTAAAGGTAACTGATAATGAGATTATATCCTTGCAAGGACTTACTGCTAGTGTAAGTCTACCTTCAGGCGAAAGGTTTGCATATAAAATTCCTTCTTCAGCCTTGAGCTTAAGTGATGATGGTGTTCTTGGAATAAAGATTGTTGATGACAATAATTATGTAGTATTTACACCAATAGAAATTGTTGATCATGAAAACGATGGGGTTTGGATAGTAGTAAATAACGAAAATAAGCCTATAAAGTTAATAACATTGGGCCATCTATTTGTTAAGCCTGGTGATAAGGTTTAAGTTTGGGAACTTATTCCGAAATAATCTTTTTTTCCTTTAATAAATTTTGTAATTCACCTTTTTCATACATCTCGCGGGTTATGTCACAGCCACCAACAAACTCTCCCTTTATATATAATTGTGGAATTGTTGGCCAATCAGAAAAACTTTTTATAGACTGACGTATTTCATCATTCTCGAGCACGTTGATGCATTTAAACTTTACATTCAACTTTTTGAGAATTGACACCACGAGTCCAGAGAATCCGCATTGAGGAAAATCAAAGGTGCCTTTCATATACAGCACTACATCATTTTCTGCTATGTCTTTTTTTATTTCTTCAAAGTTATTCATAAATATCACCTTAATTTTAAGCGCTAGTTTCTAGTTGCAATGCATGTATAGACTGACCTTCAAGAGCTTTATATACCATTCTATGTTGTTCTATTTTTGTCTTGCCGGAAAAACACTTGGAAGTTATTTTTAAATGGTAATGATCATCATCTCCAGCAAGGTCCTTAATCTTTATATCAGCATCAGGAAATGACTGTTTGATAATTTTCTCTAATTCATGAATTGTAATAGTCATCAGTTTGTTTTAAATCTTTTAATTATAAGTCTAAAATATGCAATTGATTATTGTGAAGACAATAGATCCAGCGTATTAAGAACACTAGCAAGACGAGATTTTAATTGATCTTCATATTCACTCCAATCTTGAATTTTCTTTCTTGCAACACCTGAGTCAATCGCAGCTTTTGCAACAGCAGGAGGTACTATAGAAATTAATCTTGGGTCAAATGGGGTAGGTATTATATATTCACGACCATAGCTCATTTTACGACCGCCATAGGCTGCAGATATCTCATTCGGCACTGATTCACGGGCAAGCTTTGCTATTGCATCTGCAGCGGCAATTTTCATCTCATTATTTATTGTTGTTGCATATACATCGAGTGCTCCTCTGAATATGTAAGGAAATCCCATTACGTTATTGACTTGGTTGTTATAGTCTGACCTACCAGTTGCAATTATTGCATCTGGCCTTACAGACTTTGCAAATTCAGGCCTTACTTCTGGATCAGGATTAGCAAGAGCAAAAATGATCGGGTCTTTACCCATGCTTTTTAACATCTCTTCGTTAAGCACATTTTTTGCAGATAGTCCGATGAATACATCAGCGCCTTTTATTGCATCAAGTAGAGAACATTCTTTAGTGTCAATTGCATATTTTTCCTTCCACTCATTCATGTCCTCTTTTCTGTCTTTGTGTATTACTCCTTGTTTGTCACATAATACTATGTTCTTAGCACCCATGGACTTTAGTATTTCCAAACACGCAATACCAGCTGCTCCAGCTCCATTCATGATGATCTTGACATTCTCTAATTTCTTTCCAGCAATATCGAGGGCATTTTCTATACCAGCTGCAACAACCACTGCAGTTCCGTGTTGATCATCGTGGAACACTGGAATATCCATCAATTCATTTAGACGTTTCTCTATTATGAAACAATCAGGAGATCTTATATCTTCTAGATTTATTCCCCCCCAACTTGGTCCAAGATACCTTACTGCATTGATGAAATCTTCTATATTTTCTGTGTCAACTTCTATATCGACTGCATCAATGTCAGCAAAACGCTTAAATAAAACAGCTTTGCCTTCCATGACGGGTTTTGAAGCAAGAGGACCGATATTACCAAGCCCAAGCACTGCAGTGCCATTTGAAATAACAGCTACATAATTGCTTTTTGCCGTGTAATCATAAACAGCTTCAGGATTTTTAGCTATTTCAAGGCATGGAGCTGCAACACCAGGAGAATAAGCAAGTGATAGATCATACTGTGTACATAAGGTTTTTGTTGGTATAATCGACACTTTACCAGGCTTACCACCCCTATTATGATACTTAAGTGCTTCTTGTTTTGCGGTATTATCTAAATCATCGTTCATTCTTATGTTTTAAGCTCATATTTTTTAAGTATATGGAGTTTTTATGAATGTTCAATTGTAAACTATTAACTTGTGAACTCGATTGTATTTCTATATAAATTTATCTACTACACAGCAGCCAAGCAACAAATTGCTGGTTACACCAAAGAGAAAGTCATTCATTCAGAAGAGCTACTTGAGATCGTAAGAGAACAGCTAAATAAGGATGATATGAGGATTTTAACTGATACAAAATTGAGGTGTAATATTATTCCAGTAGATATTCATGCTAAGCACAATCAGAAGAAGTAATTGAAGGAGAGAGGAACCCTGAAAAACTAGCTGAATTTAGAAGTTCGAATATGAAGAACGATAAACATACTATAGCAAAAGCATTAACAGGCGATTATAGAGAAGAACATTTATTTGTACTGAAACAAGAATATACAGCATATACTTTTTTTCAAACCGAATGTGATAAAAGCATAGAAAATTGCTATAAAATATTTGAAACAAAGTCTGATGAGAGTAAAGAGTTAGGTAAGGAAAAAAACAAATCTAGAAGAGGCAGACCGAACTTCACCTTGCGTGAGGAATTATATCGGGTAACTGGCATAGATTTTACTAAAATTCCTGGACTTGATATACTGACTGTGCAAACTATTATTTCAGAAGTTGGCATTAACCATAATAAGTGGCGATCAGAAAAGCACTTTACTTCATGGTTAGGACTTAGCCCTGCTAACAAGATCACAGAAGAAAAAGTATTTGGAACAAAAACTCGTAAAGTTATTAATCGCGCTACAGATGCCTTGCGAATGGCTGCTTATGCTGTGGGAAATAGCAAAAGTGCATTAGGTGCATATTGTAGGAGATTAAAAAAACGGCTAGGAGCAATAAAAGCAATTACCGCCACAGCAAGAAAATTAGCATGTATCCTTTACCAAATGTTGAAATATGGACAAGAGTATGTGGAAAAAGGAATGAGTTATTATGAAACACGCTACAAAGAGAAAGTTGTGAAAAATTTGATCAAAAAAGCGCAGGGATTTGGCTACACACTAGTTCAACAAGAAGAGTTGATTGATGGAGTTTATTAGGAGAGCCTAGTTTCTTGATTTTAAACCACTTTAAGATTAAGTGGGACTAGTGCGATTCGAACGCACGGCCTTCGGATTAGGAATCTACCGTCTTAAGCGTCAAGATAAAAACTATTGTTTTTTACCATGGCATTTAAACAAATAATGATTTTTCTCATGACAGCAACTAATGCAACTTTAGCGGCTTTGCCAGAAGCAACTAAGCGCTGATAAAGAGCTTTCATTTTCCTGTTATGACGCATTGCGACCACAGCAGACATGTATAATGCTTTTCGAGCATAAAACCTGCCACCTATGATTTGAGCTTTGCTTACCTTTCTTCCGCTTTCATTAGTTTTTGGTGCAACTCCAATTAGACAGGCTATTTCTTTATTATCTAATCTACCAAGCTCAGGTACTTCTATGAGTAGGATACTCGCAATTTTGCGTCCAATACCTTTATAGCTAGTTAGAAGTTTGCTTTTTTCCTTCAAACCAGGGTCAGAGTCTATTATGTCTTCTATGTCTTGCCTAACTTGCTCTAATTGTTTTTTGGCAAATTCTATCTGCTTTACTATATATTCTCTGGCTTTTCCTGTCACATTATGTAAACGACACATATTTGCGTGAACATCATCGCTTAGATTACGCTCAATTGCTCTTAGTTCTTTTAGTTCTTCTTGTTTTTGTGAAACTATACATTCTACTACCTCATCGTTTTTTGTGATAAATTCAGCATACTTTTCTAGCAATTTTGCATCTAATTTGTCTGTTTTTGCAAAATGGTTACAAGCTTTCGCAAACGCATATACCCGGTTTGGGTGAGCTCTATGCACAACTATACTATGTTCTTGTAACAATTTTACGACAAGTTTTTCATAACCGCCTGTTGATTCTACTACACATAATTCAACAAATACATTAACTATTTTTGACTTTATAAACTCAGATATAGCTTTTTCTGCATTTTCTATACGCTGATGTTTATTGTTGATTGAAATATCAAGTGTCTCTTTTGAAACATCAATACCCATAAAAACTGTTCTAGCCATTTTTGCACCTATAAATTATAATCAAATAACAATATAAATGATGTACAGGATTGTGATTCGATCTTTTAGATCCCCCTACCGTTCGTACTACATTTTTTAAGCAAGGAGTGTACTGAGATTCCTACGATTTCTATCAATCAATCCAATTGACAGTATCACTCCTTGCTCATTATAGCCTTGCGACTTTGATTTAATATACAATCCA
>NZ_QPIP01000060.1 GCF_003344345.1 Wolbachia endosymbiont of Cylisticus convexus
AGGTTGTCCTGAAACTAGAAAACTTAGGCATATTTCCTCGTTAACATAACCCTATTCATAGCAAGACATATGAAATTTTCAGTAGATGTTGTAAGCAAATCATATTCCTTTGATAGCCTTCTATTCCTCAAGCAAAAGTCCTTTCTACAACCCACCTTCTTGGCTGTACTTTAAATCCCTGTTCTCTCGCTGGCAGCAGCTCAAGCGTTATGTACCCAAAATCTACATGGAGGTCTTTTAACAATTTCAATATCTATGTCATATTCTTCCTTTATATGCCTTTTTCTACCTTTTACTTTTTTATTTCCATCATAACCTTTGACCCCCCTTTTTCTGTAGTTTTCACAGATTGACTGTCAAGCGCTTGGCTCCTCATTTCTTCCTATTTTTCTCCTGCTATATTTGGCAATTCATTTTCTCAAAAATTTCCTGCTTTTTCCATTGCCTAAACTGCTCATACACAGTCTTCCATAGCATTCCCGCCATTGGCATCCTGTACGCAATACATAGAAAATCGCCTCTAATATTTCTCTTTTACTATACTTTGGCGGTTTTCCTCCTTTCTTGTATCATACTCTGAAATATTTTTCTATTCGGCCTTTTACTTAGATCTGTTGGATACTTTTTTCTCATTTCTTACCTCACTTTTACATTTCTTATACTATACCTTATCCTACTTTCAAGATAATCTCTTAAGTTTTCGCTCGCCACAGTCTTCTACATTTTTCCAACCAAGCAAAAAATAACCCATCTTTTGGTCCACTGACAACCACTTTTTAGAATGTATAGCACTCCACAAAATATGCCATACAAATCAACTTTTCTTGGTCTTGTTTTCTTCCTGCTGCTCTCCAGTATTAGCCTGATTTTTTCAAATTGCTCTCGACTTATATCACTTGTTTTGCATAGATATACCTCATTCTTAATCTATGCCTATTTTACCTCATCATCTAGAGATTCTTAACAGGTTCTAAGGAGCAATATAAGTGTTAGCTATAGAAGAAAATTCGTCTGCGTAAGAATTTTTCATAGCATTCAATGTATCATAATCTGTAAAATCTAATTTTACCGGTGTAATAGTAATAAATCCTTCTTTTATTTTATCTACACTACCACTGCCTGAGTGTTCTCGAGACCAATTTAAGCTAAAAGAGCCATTTAAATTTTCAGTAAAAGTGAGATCTCCATCAATGTTATATTCACCTTGTTCAGCAAATTCTACTCCTTTCACTTTTTCTGTAGCAGGAAAATTTACACTCATCACTATATTTTTAGGCCAATTAACTTTAACTAGCTTGCTGATAGTCTTTGGTGCAAAAATCTTTGTATTGTGCCAGTTTATTTCATTACGATAAGCTTGGCTTAGCGCGATAGAAGGTATAAACCTTGCAGCACCTTCCATTGCAGCACCAACTGTTCCTGAATAACAAATATCATCTCCGACATTTGATCCAATATTTATTCCAGACAATATTAGGTCTGGTTTTTTATTCATAATCTTATTTAGTGCAATGATGACACAGTCTGCAGGGGTACCAGATACACTAAACTCCCTTTCGCTATGTTGGTTTATTTTAATAGATTGTTTGACTGGATAATCAAGAGATCTTGCAGCTCCACTCCTATCAGCATCTGGTGCCACTATCCATATTTCTGATGCAAAATTCTGCGCAATCTCTTTGAGTAATTTTATTCCCTCACTTTCAAAACCATCATCGTTTGTTATCAATATTATCATATTCAATATTCAGCTATCAAAGTACACTGATGAAGTTTTAAGTTTCTTTTTATAACCATGAACTGTAACAAAGAACCTGCTACAAATCAATAAGGAAAAATTAAGAGCTACTAAGCAGCAGAAAATCTTGCCACGTTTCCCAAAAATGCTTTCACTTTTTCAAGATAAGTAGATGGTTTTGCAGGTATTGCTACCTCATCTATCTTACCACATATTGCTGCATCTACGACTTCACCTGTTATTAATTCCCTTAGCTTTTGTTTTACCTGCCCTCTACGAATATGTTCTCCATAGTCATTATAAAACTTCACATATAACTCTTTAAATACAAATTCTTTTATAGCACTTCTCATATGAGAAATTCCATCCTTTACTTCATCATTTGCATTGCTCAAATCCACTTCAGAACCTGGCGAATATAAGTCATCAAAATTTTCTTTTAAAATTTTTATTTTAAAGTAGTGCTTATCTACAGATCTCTCAAGAAATCTTTTAGTAGCATTACCGGCCAACTCTCCTATTATCTGAGGCTCTAGTTGAGCTGCAAAATTATTTTCTGCTTCAAGGCCACTTAATGCATAAATGATACGATTAAGCATTCCAGGACCACATTGGCGATTACTTTCCTCAAAACGAACCTGCAATATGGATTTCAACAACTCTACATCTGCATTTTGCTTTCTTGCTGCAATTAAAACTAAATTTATAGCCTGAGTTAATGTCAATCCAGTTTTAGAATCTACCCACCTTACCCATTCTCCTTCTCTATAACCATCTAGCTTCAAATAAGGTGCTATCAATTCTTTCTGCCGATTTGTCAAACCGCTTATATAACTTTTAAACTCTTCATCCAACTCATTTGACGGAGTACCATGTTCTTCCTTTAATTTTTTGGCACACTCAATAACGCTTTGCTCAAAACTTCTAGTATGAACAGTCTGATTGCCAGTACCTACATCACTTACATTAAACAAAAAGCTAAGTTGCTTTACATTCAAACCCAAAGGTGAGAAAAACTTTATTAATGGATACTTTATTAATTCGAGAAGTGCTACTGGAGCTAGCAATGCATAATTTAACAATAATAAACCAGTATTGAGTATAAAAAATCTACGTAGAGCTGATACCTTTGATGCAATGTACAAAAATGGAAGCTGTAGGTAATATATTAAGTGTATATTGAAGAATAAGATTTTGTCCTTTAGTTTTATTGTCGGATCTTTATAAACCTCAAATAACATGTTGTTACTATCAATGTTGTCATTTTTAAACGAGTTATAGTTGTTGATGATTTTCTCCTGCAAAGGAAGGAGCATTTTATTCAGGCAAATAAATGCAGCGATAACAATAAAACCTGTAGCAAAGAACACTAGTGCAGGACTAGAGGTACTTGTAGATAAGTAGGTATAAAGGTTACTAATTAAGTCACCACAAGGGCGAACTAGAATTGGATCGAGGACATAGTTAACAAAAAGACTTAAATAATAATAAATAGCAAGTAAGAATAAAATAAGACCGCAAATAACCAAAAATTCTTTTAACCTTGGATTCATACCCTCCTCTTAATGATCTATTAATATACTTTTAATTATATACTTAAATTAAAAAAATGCAAATTTTACAAAGACCGATTGAAATTTCTGAGCTTCAGCTATATTGTTAATATATTCAGATAAAAATTAAAAATTATCGTGTCAAATAAAATAGGCTTTTTGGCTATTTTCGCCTTGGTGATTAGTAGCCAAATTGGCTCTGGAATTTTTATGCTCCCAATTAGCCTTGCTCCATATGGCGCTTATAGCCTTATAAGCTGGGTGATATCAGGATTTGGCGCTATATCTCTTGCTTTAGTCTTTGCTGCATTGTGTGCAAAATTTCCAGAAACGGGAGGTCCTCATGTCTATGTAAAACATGCTTTTGGTCCTACCGCAGCTTTTTTTGTTGGCTGGACATATTGGGTAAGCTCATGGGTTAGTTCAACAGCTGTAACGATTGCAAGTATTGGTTATTTAGCTCCACTTTTTCATGATGATATACAAGGTATACGCTTGCTTTTAGAAATAATATTAATTTTAGCTATTATGCTAATAAACTTAAGAGGAGTAACTACTGCTGGCCGTGTTGAGCTTCTGCTAACCATTGTTAAAATTATTGCACTTCTTGCAATACCCATAGCAGGGCTATTTTTCTTTGATAGAAATAATTTTATTGTAAGTGAGGAAGTATCAAACTTTACAATATCGCAAACTCTTGCTCGTTCTACACTCCTTACTCTATGGTGTTTTATCGGACTTGAATCAGCAACAGCACCTGCAGGATCGGTTAATAATCCAGCTAAGACAATACCAAGAGCCATTGTGCTTGGAACAGTTTGTGTTGCTGTGATATATTTCATCAATAGCCTTTCAATCATGGGGTTAATAAGCGGTCACGACCTAGCCGGTTCAAAAGCACCATATGTTGATGCAGTAAAAATTATGTTTCCAGGTAATTGGCATTTGATTATTTCTGTTGTTGCTTTTATCGTTTCCATAAGTAATTTAAACGCTTGGTTTTTAGCTGATGGACAGGTCACCTTAGGCCTTGCAAAAGACAAGTTAATGCCGCAATTTTTTGTCAAAAAAAATAAGCACGATGCTCCATTCTGGGGAATAATACTCAGTACTTTGGGGGTATTAGCTCTACTTGTCCTAACATCAAACAAAAGTTTTGCTGAGCAAGTGACTTCAATAATTGATATCTCTGTAATGTCATTTTTGTTTATCTACTTAGCATGTAGCCTTGCTTTTTTCAAAGTTAATATACAAGAGAAAAACTACTGCAAATTTTTAATTGGAGGTGTGGCTGTGTCTTTTTGCTGCTGGATAGTATACGAGACTTCTATAAAAACATTGTTAATATCAAGCCTATTCCCTTTAAGCGGAACACTTATTTATCTACTTTGGTATCATAAACTAAAAACTTAACTTAAATTTTTTATTTGCTAAAATTCTTAAGCTATACTACTGGTTTACATTAATAGAATTAAGAGGTATTGTGTCAAATAAAATAGGTTTTTTGGCTGTTTTTGCTTTAGTTATTAGTAGTCAGATCGGCTCTGGGGTTTTCATGCTTCCAATTAGCCTTGCTCCATATGGTGCTTATAGCCTTATAAGCTGGGTAATATCAGGTTTTGGCGCCATATCTCTTGCACTAGTCTTTGCTACACTATGTGCAAAATTTCCAGAAACTGGAGGTCCTCACGTTTATGTAAAACATGCTTTTGGTCCTACCGCAGCTTTCTTTGTTGGTTGGACATATTGGGTAATCTCATGGGTTAGTACAACAGCTTTAATAGTTGTGGGTGTTGGCTATCTTACACCATTTTTCCATGAAGATATCCAAAGCATGCGTTTGCTTTTAGAGTTACTGCTATTTACAGTCATTACGTTAGTAAACTTAAGAGGAATAGCTACTGCAGGGCGCGTTGAGTTTCTACTCACGGTTGTGAAGGTTGCTGTATTGCTTGCAATACCTGTAGCAGCGTTGTTTTTTTTCGATAGAAATAATTTTATCACAAGTGAAGAAGTATTAAGTCTTACAACATCGCAAATTCTTGCTCGCTCTACACTCCTTACTCTATGGTGTTTTATTGGACTTGAATTGGCAACAGCACCTGCAGGGTCAGTTGATAATCCAGCTAAAACTATACCAAAAGCTGTAGTGCTTGGCACAATTTGTGTTGCTGTTATATATTTTATCAACAATTTCGCGATTATGGGATTGATTAATGGCAATAATTTAGCAAGTTCAAGAGCACCATATGTTGATGCGATAAAAATTATGTTTTCTGGTAATTGGCATTTAATTATTTCTATAATTGCATTCATTTTTTGTGTTGGTAGTCTAAACGCTTGGGTTTTGTCTAGTGGACAGGTTGCTTTTGGTCTTGCAGAAGATAAACTAATGCCACAATTCTTTGCTAAAAGGAATAAGCATGGCTCTCCCTTTTGGGGAATAACAATTAGCTCAGTTGGCACTGTAGTTTTATTAATTCTCACTTCAAGAAACAATTTTGCTCAGCAGATTAAATCAATTATTGACTTTTCTGTAATTTCATTTTTATTTGTCTACCTCACATGCAGCCTTGTTTTTTTAAAGGTAATTATAAAGGAGAAAAATTATTGCAAATTTTTAATTGGTAGCATAGCAACAATCTTTTGTTGTTGGGTGATACTTGAAACTCCTATAAATACCTTGCTAACTGCAAGTTTGTTTACTGCAAGCGGCATACCCGTTTATTTACTTTGGTATCGCAGAGGTTCTATGCAGTGAATATTATAGCTGGAGATTTCTTTAAATAATCGATATCTATGGACCAAGGTTTTTCTCCTCTTTGTCCACCTGTTCAACATTACTCTTCTTAAGTTTGCTACTCACTTCTTCTGTATATTTATTATCTACGCAAGCCTCATCCTTTGCTTTGCTAGAGTCACCTACTTGCGATTGCGGTTTTTTATATGCCTCTTTTTCAGGTGTGAAAATTTTTGCTAAGAATTCCCCTATAATGGGTATTGACTTAAAAAAAACTCTTAACCCAAAAGGTTCTTGCTTTTTATTTGAGGAATGTTGGTCTATCTTAGGAATTTTTACACCATACTTTTTATCATCAAAATTTATTGCTGGCTTGCTTTTTTTCGAAAGAACATTTTGAGCCTCTGACCTATTGACTTCTTCGGGCTTTTGAAATGTAGATACTGAAGGCTTAACCTTAGTGTCACTATATTCTTTATTCATCTCTCATGCAATATTATCAACATAATATAATTATAACTAAATTATGGTTAATTGCAAGGTAAAAATATTAAAATAATTGTAAATTTATCAGTAAAAATATAATATAGCTTTAAAGTCAGAGGTTTATCTATATGGGATATAAAATTGCGGTTATTGGAGCAAGCGGAAGAGTAGGACGTGAAGTGCTGAGCATACTCGCTGAGTTTCAAAACGAAGGAAAGATTTCAATAGGTTCTGTAATTGCACTTGCATCAAAAAAATCAGAGAGGAAAAAGGTGAGTTTCGGTGATGAGGAATTAACTGTCTTAGGCCTCGAGGATCACGACTTTGTTGGAATTGATATAGCCATTTTCTGTGCTGGATCTCATGTTTCTGAGAGATACGTACCGATTGCAACTAAGGCTGGGTGCATCATAATAGATAACACTTCCCATTTTAGAATGAAAGAAGGCGTGCCACTAGTTATTCCAGAGATCAACAAAGATGAAATCAAAGAATATAAAAACTATAACATAATCTCTAATCCAAACTGCACTACAATACAGATGTTACTGGCATTGCATTTATTGCACCAAAAAGCAAAAATAAAGAGAATCGTTGCTTCAACTTATCAATCAACTTCTGGTGCAGGTAAAGCAGCAATGGATGAACTCTACAACCAGACAAAAAAAATCTTTATGAACGAAGCTAAAAAACCTGAAATATTTCCTAAGCAAATAGCATTTAATTGCATTCCTCATATAGGAGAATTCATGGAAGACGGCTCTACAAAAGAGGAATGGAAAATGCAAGAGGAAACAAAAAAAATTTTAGGGGAGGATATAAGAGTGATTGCAACTTGTGTAAGGGTACCTGTCTTTGTCGGTCACGCTATTGCAGTAAATGTAGAATTTGATCAGCATATAACTGAAGAAGAAGCTCGTGAAATGCTCAGTGAGGCCGAAGATAGTGGGGTTTTAGTACACGATAGACGCGAAGATGGTGGATATAAAACACAAATTGATACTGTACAGGAGGATGCTGTATATGTATCGCGTATTAGAAGAGACAACACTGTTAAGCATGGATTAAATATGTGGATAGTGGCTGATAATCTGCGCAAAGGTGCAGCACTAAATATAGTGCAGATTTTGGAGATTCTAATAAAAGAGTATTTGTCAATCAAGTAGAGTGCACGTGTGTTGTAATTCGGAGGAAATTTGTATGCAGCGCCGTAACGTTAGGCCATGAAAACTCCTTGACAAACTTTCCCACTTTCCTTATTATATCAATAAGAGTATTTATCCTTGTTTTTGATACGCGCGGTTTCAACGACAAAATTCAGTAAAAAACTCAGATATTTATTGGCAAATTACATAAAATTATAGCGGCTGCATGTCTTTTTTATTTTTTCTACATTCAGCCAAAACGCGCTTATTTTAAGCGTTAGCACATTATTACAATGCCAATTTAAATTATTACAGGGTCAAAACTCACTACTCGGGGATTCTTTTGCCTTTTTTCTATTTGGTAAATTTCTTAATGTTTATGGCTAAAGTAATTTTAGCGAGCCAGTGCTTGACACTGATTTCCATAATCATCAGAAACGTTGTATTTTAACATTACTTTTATACTCGTAAATTTAACTGGATCCCAGTGTCAAGCACACAGCTGTACGAACATTGAAAAAGTAGTAGAATATTGTGGAAATTTGGGATATGTGATGTTCTACTACAAAGAAATAATATCAAAATTGCCTAGAAAAGAGCTAGAGAAAATAGGTGAGGCAGTTGGTATAGGGTTAGCAAGCTGACTGGAGAAAACGTTTTCAATTTGTTGCTCTATAGCATACTGGAGAAAAATGAGCTGAGTTTGAGGACAATCGAGGAAAATTATCATAGAATGTTCAATATAGATACTCGCCATTCATCGGTAGCAAGCCGCTTAACCTGTCAAGTATTTTGAGAAGATTTTTTCGTTCGTGTTGCAGAGTTCCGGAAAATCAACGAAAGTTGCTGATAACTACACTTCAGCTATCAAGTAAATTACTACATCTTGGTATTCCCTGCAGAAACGCAAAATATTGTGAGAAAAATATGATAAAATGCACTATTTCAACAGATGGAAGATTCGCAAAATTGCTTAATTTATGTACTCAGGCAGAAGGATTTTCGGATCATAAATCGTTCCGGGAAATGATTTTAAATCATGGTCAAGAGTCAATTTGTATATTCGACCGTGGGCTACAAAAACGTGCAGCTTTTGAAGAATTTTTAAAAAAAGATATACATTTTGTCACTCGTGGCAACGACAATATTCGTTATAAAATAGTTCGTATTCACACAAAAATTGCAGGTATACAAACAGAAACGCTCGAACTGATAGAAGATATGGTAGTCCAGTTAGGGCAAGATGGTTCAAGATTTTTGTCGTTTGAAATCAGGCTCATTAAAGCAAAAAACCAAGAAAGTGGTGAGATTCTCACATTTTTAACCAATATTTACGAAATGTCTGCTGAAGAGATTTGCACTCTTTACAAAAAGCGCTGATCGATAGAAATTTTTTTTAGATTGATCAAGCAGGAGCTCAATGCAAAACATTTTCTCGGGTATAGTAAAAATACAATTTTGGTCACGTTGTACATGATTCTCATTGCCTCTGTTCTATTAACGGAATACAGGAAACGCAGCGAAATCAAGAGTTACAAGTTTACAAGGAGAGCTTTTATGAACGAACTTAGACTCGAAATCTGTCATTGAATATTGCGGTGGTGATTCAGAAAAAGTCTACGATTATTACCTTTCTTCTTTTCCATAAGCAATGTTCGTACAGCTGTGTGCTTGACACTGGCATGACAACTTGTTAATATAAACCTTCTGGATTCCAGTGTCACGCACTGGAATGACAACTTGTTAATATAAACTTTCTAGATTCTAGTGTCACGCGCTGATCGAAAGGGCTGCTTGCATAACACCCCCTT
>NZ_QPIP01000061.1 GCF_003344345.1 Wolbachia endosymbiont of Cylisticus convexus
AATTTCAATATTTTCCAAATCATCTTTATTGGTTCTATGGTCATCAATCTTCAAATTAAGCTTTTTAAATCTTCTGGAAGCTTGTGTATAGTGATAACCTTAAGTTTTTTGCCTATTTGTACCATATAACCTTTTACAAAACCTACAGCTTGTCTCAAGCCAATTCTAAAAAGATATGTGTATTAACTTTATCACTATAAGTGTACCTGCAACTTTTGGACTATTTTCATACCAATTTTCTATTAACAAAATGAAAAACATTTCCTCTTTTTTTGAGAAACTCGTTATATTCTCTTTGGTTACTTACTCTCATTTTTTGCGGCATAAGTTATACTTGTTTGAAAAATGCTTATTTTACAACAAAATGCGTTACTAACCATATATTGAAAAGCTTTTCTCCTTACAATATAACACTAGCTATGCAATAAAGCCTTGCGGGTTATAGTAAATATTAAGCTCTCCTTTAAATATCAACTTTAAGAGTATCTTTATATTTTTTCTAAATCCCCCTTCCACAAACTGGTCTGTGATGTTTGATATCCTTACTATTACCCATAAGTATAAAGTTCAGTAGCAAGCCTCCATCCTTCTGATAAATCAAAGAGACGTCTCCATCCTTTCCAAAGGGTAATAGGTCCAGGTTCTGGGTCATTTTTTCTGGCTAAGTGGCCTCCAAGCTGAGCAATCCATGAAACAACCTCTTTTATAGTAGGAGTTACATTTGGGCATTTGTGTATTTTCGCGTATAAAACTTTCCACTCTTCTTCAGCTAATAAAGTAGTGCACGGTAGTGTTGGATTGGTTCTTGCAATTGTTGTAATAAAAAAAATTCTCCAAGCAATAACACTCATAACCGTTAAATACCTCATTAATCTTTCTGCTGTTTCAAGTCTACATTCTTCAACTTTAAGGCCAGATTTTAAAATTTTATGAAGTATCTCTATCTTCCATCTAAGACAATACCAACTAACCTTTTCAACTGCCTCATCAAAAGTATTGACAGGAAGATTCGTTAAAAGCATCCACTCTAGCGGACTTGCTTCAGGAGGACAGAACAACATAAACTGCATAAAGTGG
>NZ_QPIP01000062.1 GCF_003344345.1 Wolbachia endosymbiont of Cylisticus convexus
GTAAATGATGTAACTTTGGATAAAAACATAGTAGAATTTAATGTAACTCCAACTGTAGAGAGCTACTCACAAGAGGTAAATAAAATTGTAATCTCGAAAATCGGTGCTTGAAGAAAGGTAATTTATAACCCTTGGCCTTGCCTAAAAATCTGTTATTTTAACCTAGAGCACTTGTACTTCTCCTATTTCCACTTGACTTGCTATGCTGCACTGAGTGACTTGAGTTGATACTAGCGCCCTGATTTTCTGCATAACCTTCTCTACAGGAATTTGACGAAGAGTTTACTATATCGCCATACTCTAAATCTTTTACTGCTTCCAATGCTGCTTCCTCAATTTTTTCAGATAAGCTAACTCTTTCAGAAGACTGACAAAGCTCTCTAGATCGTTCAAAATACCCTTGTTTTATAGCTTGATTAACTGATAAACCTCCTAATAAGCAATTTTCCCCTATTTCTTCGTTACAGCTTTTCAATTTCTCTAACTTTTCTTGATCTCTTACTTCTATCCCTATGAGATTTTCATCCTCCTCATCAAGATATAATTCAACTTCTAACTCCCCCAAGCTGGTGTAGAAAGTTAACACTATACCGTCACTACCTGCAATGTCAGTGTAATTTCTGCTTTTTTCTTCAAATTCAACTATTACTTTACTTTCTCCTATCTCCAACTCGCAGACTTCTAATTCTAGATTTTCCACCTCCAATTCATTTGTAATTTTTACAACCTCAACAATACTACCTTGTGGATACTTTATATGAGAATATATATTATCTATGCTTATTTCTAACTCATCTTGAATTTGTTTGTTTTTGTTCACAATGCTTTCATACGCAGCACTTTTTAGCTGATCCATAATGTATTTACATTCACCAAAAAGACATTTATCAAACTCTTTCTCTTCATCTTCATGAAACCCTTTACTACGAGGATTTATAAATCCCATAGTTGCATGTGATATCCTATCGTTATAGAAAAAATCTCGCTGCACTTTCCCGCCTTTTAATAGTAAATTTTTAACAATATCTTGTATAATACTCACACTTTCTTCATCTGTTGCTAGATCTTCACTATAATAAATAAATTTGCCAGAGGTTACTTCTGTAACCTCTTCAAGAACATCTAGCACTCTCCTAAGTATTAAATTCACTACAGTTGTTCCATTGTCGCCACAATATGAGTTCAACTTTATTCCCTTTTTAAGATAATTATTTACTACACATCTAATTTCTTCTAGAGCACCCCTTACCCAAATTTCTTCAGACTTTTGTGTAATTTCTTTTATTAGAACACCCCTTAGAGTATTACCTTCTCCATACTTTTGTGTAACTTCTTCTATTAGAGCATACTTTAAAGCATTCTTTGTCCAATCTTTTCCATACTTTCTTATAATTTCTTCTATTAGAGCATCCTTTGTCCAATCTTTTCCATACTTTCTTGCAATTTCTTCTATTAGATCATCCTCTGTCCAATCTTTTCCATACTTTCTTATAATTTCTTCTATTAGATCATCCTTTGTCCAATCTTCTCCAGACCTTTGTATAATTTCTTCTATTAGATCATCCTCTGTCCAATCTTTTCCATACTTTCTTGCAATTTCTTCTATTAGATCATCCTTTATCCAATCTTCTCCATACTTTTGTATAATTTCTTCCATTAGAACATCCTCTGTCCAATCTTTTCCATACTTTCTTGCAATTTCTTCTATTAGATTATCCTTTGTCCAATCTTTTCCAGACTTTTGTATAACTTTTTCTATTAGATCATCCTTTAGAGCATTCTTTGTCCAATCTTCTCCATACTTTCTTATAATTTCTTCTATTAGATCATCCTTTGTCCAATCTTTTTTATACTTTTGTGTAATTTCTTCTTTAATTTCCTTATACTTTTGCTTACTTTTCTCCTGTCTATTTTCCATTTCCTTATAAAACTCTTCAACCAATAAACTCTCTTCATCAGTCAAAGGGTTATCTGAATCATAGCTTGAGTTCGAGTCTTCCCCTGAGTTTAAATTGCTTAGAGCAGTATTTGGCTGTGAATCCCGATACTCTGAAGAATAATAACTTTTTGAGCTAGTTTGTTCTGCGTATTCCACACATCGCTTGTTTTTTACCTCACTACTCATAGCATGTACCTCATCTTTGATGTTTATTGTAACATGCAAGCGAAAATTAACAAGAAAAACATCCTGTCTACCAGCTTAATAGTTTCATCTACCCATTTCTGGTCCGTATAAGTTCTCCACGTTCACATTGTTCATGTTGCCATTGGGTTCTGCAGCTTGCAATAGAGCTTGGCTGTTATTAAGGTTAGCAAAATGCAAAGCAACATTTCCATTATTATCCTGTATACTAGTGTCTGCTCCGTTATCTAGTAGAACTTTTAGTGCATCTAAATGCAAAGGAGTCATCCCACTTAGATCCTGTGGTATCAGATAGAAGTGCAACTATACAGCTGTAATTCCCTAGAGCAGCATGATGTACAGGACTCCACTCACCATCGCTCTCACTAATAGTTGCATAATTGTTATTATTATCTTCCGCACCAAAAAACTCATCATCATGCTGTTCTTCAGTAGCTAATCCACCAAATGGCTTTTTTGCACAAACCTGCTTACTCTCTAAGATATATTCTAACACCATATTCCCTCAATCTATAAATATATTATGCACAATAATTAGCATGAATAAAAGCTAATGCAAGCATAACTTTTCTAATTTTCGTGTTTTTTAGAGAGTTGTGTTCTCCTACTGTAACTTCATATGACTTTGAGCCTGCTATCTTCTTAATTAGCTATGCAACAAGGCTGTTTCCGGACAACTTCGAAAATGTTAGGGCAAACTGCCATATACATTTTACCAGTACAATCTATTATACACTTAATTTGATATGTAAATTCTCAATAACCCTCATCTGCCAGGAAGATCATCTGCAGAACTGTGTCCTAAGTTGTCCCTTATACGAAGAACATCCTTAACTGATATAAGAGTATCTGGCCTCTGCGCACGATCATTCCATATAGCGTACGATAAAACTACTGTGTCTCCATCGGTAATACGCTTATATCCTCTACATTGCAAATAACTATTTAACTGATTATTTGCCTCTTGTTTTTTATCCTGTAGTTCGCCCGTGCCAGCAAACTTTAACTCTATCCCAATTGGATGAACACCACCTCCACTTTCTACAGACCGTAACAACACCAAATCTATCTTCTCTCCTCCTCCCAACTGGAATTCTATAATTACCCTAGCAGGATTATTACAAGTATAAAACAATCCGTGCAACACAGAATGAAACCCAACCTCTTGGGCGTTATTTCTATTCACTACCCACTTTAACGGAAATAGCACATTAGAAATTGCTTGAAATAATCCCTTGTGCCTATTCACATCTTGCCAACCGGTATTCATCATGACATTTGCAGTGTTGTGTACATTACTACCACCACCTACTGGTAAAAGCTCACCTTGAAAAGACTGATTGCCCTTATGCTGTAGATAATCGGCAGGTGATTGAAATTGTGTCACATTAACGGCTAAACCAAGATCATCCTCAGCTCTTCTACTTGGATTCAATGTGCACACCACTTCATATACTCTAGCATCTGGCCAACGTGACAAGTCTAGGCCTTGTAGGGGAAATTGGTGAGCTAACGCGTGACGAATATCAAGCACAAAAACTCCTTCTTCTCCTGCCCATAACGCTCGTAAAACCATAGTTAAGGCACGATCCCCAACATTTACTTGTGCTACTCCTCCATGTCGACCTCGCATCCTATCATCATCATGGTATTGAAACAAGTACTTATCTACATATACCTCACTTCCATCTTCCAACTCAATTCTTCTTTTTGCAAACGCAGCACTTGCAAAAGTAAATCTAGTTGTGTAGGAAAATACTCTGCTGTTAGTACCTCTAGTGTCAGGCACAGCAGGCACACCAAAAGATGGATATAGTAAATAGTTTCTAACACTCTCTTGAATTTCGGCCATAGATCCATTAAACAGCCTTTCTACTAAAGAAGATTCTCTTTCCAAAAAGCTTTGAGTACTAAGCTGTAAACGTTCGTTGTTATCTAAATCAAAATTTAATCCTACACAAACAGCATCATCCGATGAGGTGTGGATGGATATAGATGAAACAGGACATCTTGTAACGTAATTTTCAGCCTGTGCCAACGCTCGATCAGCACATCTGTCTCTTGTTTGCCCTGCCTTGAGTTCAATTATAATAGGAACAGAATCTATCAATCGTTGTACACCACGTACAAGAAAAGTAATATCTGTATATCCACCCCCCACAAATAACTCAAGGTAAATACCAGCTGTATGACGATACCTAAAATTCATCAAAAATCCTGACAGAAAACCATGATAGTCTGACTCCTTGCCATTGAAATCTAGTACCTGATTGTACCTATTGTAGAGATTAATTATGTACTGCAAAACATCATCAATAGTATCAACAACATCATCTGCATTATTACTTGCCAGATCTCCTAATAGACCTGACAGGAAACCTTGTTGTATACCAAAGGTCCTGGTGATCTCTTCAAAACCACCATCGCATGGAGATGCTGAATTTCCAGTAAATGCATTTCCCTCACGAATTTTTACACATCTTATTTCTTCCTCTTCTCCTTGATTTTCTGCCCATGCAAATGTTTTATACTCTTCCCATGCAAACCGCCTAGCCCGTAATGCAACATTCTGCTGTTGTAAATTATTCTCTATCCACAATTTCTCTTGCTGACTAAATCTTGAACCAAAACTATTTTGTCTATCGGCAATAGTAAAACATCTTACAATTCTGTAACCTCTTCTATCTCTGTCATTAGTTAATACAGCAACCTTTAAATTTCCTTTTCTAGGTCTACCTGGATCATTGTCAAAACGAAAATAAATTTTTTCATTATCTGCAACATCAGAATCAAACGCAGTAGCAAACATACCAAAAAAGAATGCAGGGAAAAAGCGACCCTTACCAACCGAGTGCAAGAAAGATGGACATTGATCCAAGAAAGACTCAAACCTTTCTGTAAACTCCCGACAATTTCCATCTAACAAATTTCTAATGAATCCGATATTTTCACCATTGTTATGCATAAAACACCTCTACTTACTATGACCAGACGAACCACTAATACCAGGGGCTTCTAACATGGACTGCGGATCACCAAAGCCACTGTGGGGAATAGGTACCTTATCTAACTCAGAAAACAATCCTTCTGCCAGCTTACCATAATCAACACCACTCTTCATACCAGTTCTACCAACTGTTTTTAGGTTGCTAATTAAATAATTTTTAAAACTCACAAAATCCTCCTGTGTACAATACTTTTTTGCAAACTGTAAAATCTCTAACACCTCGTCTTTTTTTCCAGTATCACCTGAAGCACGACCGCGCTCCCAATCTACAATTAATCCGGCAAGCATGCGTTTGATTGGGACTCTACCATTCGAAAAAACAGCAGCCTTTTTATGCTCATTAAAGCGATTGCACCTCCAAATATCCATAGTAATTGATCTAGCTTGGGCACTTAACTCAGGATTTTCCAATATCACATTTGAAAACGAGGAAAGGAGGAGTCCATAATCATGATGTGAAAGTATTTTGTCTGCAGGTACTGAAACTTCTTCATAGCACCAGCGCTTCATTATATCTTGAACTGTATCAAGAAAACTCCAACGTATCAAACCATTAAGAAGTGAATATACTCCTTGATCTTTTTCTAACAACTTAAGCAACAGCTCATGTTTTGCTGGATCATCCATTTTATACAGGCAAAAATCTAAAACGGTAGCACGATTGTAGTTACATTGAACAGTGGACAAGGTAATAACCGCATTAATAATTTCCTCTTCTCTTTCTTGCTCGTTTAAGCGGTTATAGAAATATTCCACTCCCTCGCTCCATTTAAGATCTACAGCTTCTCGGAATCCATCTATATCACTGTATTCTTTTAATTTTAATTCTTCAGATTCTCTATCAATCCAAAAACTAGATACAGGATCATAATTTTCCATAGAGTCTAACAGATCACTTCTTATATACTTATCGTTGCTGGCCGCAGGTCCACCATCATCATCTACTGCATCAGGAGAAAACCTGCTCTTGTGAAGGTCGAACTTTTCCTGAAAAAGGTCTTTAATTTTTTCTTTCACGCAATATCTACATGCCATTTTATATCTAGAAAACGGATTTTCTATCCCATTTATGCTTTCTTCAGTTAGCCTTTGTCCTAGGCTAGTGTTATTCAACTTTGCACCCGACCAACAACTCTCATCGCGAAACATGTTGTATAAGAATTGTAGCTTATCACCTTCGAGAGATTTCACTTGCCTAATATAGGTCTTCACCCATCTTTCAATAGCTAAACGCCTTTCAGCAGCAATTTGGGAATCTGTATGTTCAATAACACTTTGTAACTTATTAAGTACTGCAGCATGACGTTCTGTTATTCTTGGCATTGCACTCTCCATATAAAAATATTTATGGGATTATGTAAAAGTTAGAATTAAATAACAACCTAAAATTACTGAGGATAAAAAAAACTTCATGGAAAACATTTTCTATATTGAACAGATATAAAAATTCTATTGGAATTTACAGGAAATACCATACTCCTCAGCGTCATAAAAATTTTAAATGTTTACTTTGTTTAAAAAGAAAATAGATCGTATATTTGTGAGAACAAGCCAAGTAAAAATAGGGTTGTGAAAATGGAATTTTGAAATCTTTGCAACAAAATTAGGCAAAACAGTTCGTACGTAGATTTAGTGAAAGTGAGCCAATATAGCTGATTTTAGCGTATAGTAAAATTATTATAAATAAAAGTTCGAATGTATCACGTGGTAGACCATTCCATCCCAAAACGAAAGATTCTCACCGCCCTTGGTTTTGAGCGCTGGAAATGGTTGTATTATTTAAGTTATTAATGAAATATATTGCTAGATTAATATTAGTTTATTTTAGAATTAAGGTAGATTTATAAAAAACAGAATTTAAAAAAGACCTTATATTAAGCCTATTAAGAGCCTTTTTTAAAAATTACTTCAGATTAAAAAATTTTTTCAAATTAGGGGTTGACAAAATTTAGAGATAGGATATCTTGCCTAAAATGGTATTAGACTACTATGGTGTATGCTTAAGTGTACTAGTTTCCATGTTTTTCCATTCATAGAGGGGTGATTATGCTGCGTTCAGATATTCCAAAAGTTTTATTTTCGTCTATTAAAGAGGATGATCCCTATAGAACATCTAAGCTTTTTCAAATTGAACGCTGGTGCTATGCAAATTGGGATTTGCACAAAAGGAGTGGTAAAAAGGGGCACAATTTTCTTGCACAAGTACTATCCAGTGAAGATTGTTGGAAAAAAGTAGACAATTTACACGGAGTTAAGCTTGATAGGCAAGTGGTAGGTAAAAAGTTGATTGCGCCAGATTCAGGTAATCTCTTTAATAAGTATGCCATTGCCTGTCGGTGCTGTTTAGAGGAAGATATTATTATTTTATTTGAAGAAAGAAAAAAAAGGTTATCAGCTCAAGGTAAGAGCAGTCTGTTGGAGTATGAGCACTTAGTTGGGTGTTGCGGATCAGGTCTTTTAGCGCAGTTTTGGTCACATTTTGTTAGCGGTCACATTTCTAAACTAAATTTAAATGGTCGTCATCCGTATGAGTATGGTCTTGACTGTGCTATGAGTTTGAAACAAGCAGAGGCAGTAGAGTTCTTTTGGAATAAAATAAAATCATTACCTGAAAGTGAGATGAGCGAACAGAAAAAGGATGAAATCTTCATGAAGACAGCGGTATATGCAGCAGGGAACCGTTGTAATAGTTATCCTGAAATATTCGAGTTTTATTTCAGCCAAATAAGTCCTGATAGATACCCAGAACTTCTAAAAAGAGACTTAGCTAAAAATGGTTATTATGGTAGTTTAAATACGCTACAGGATGCACTCCGCTTTGATCAATTTCAAAAATTGTTTGACTTCTTAAGTCCAAATTCTGTCTCAGAAGATGATTATAATATCTGGTTAGATATGGAGATCAAGAAACATTCAGAACCTTATGTGAATGAAATTGTAAAACTTTTTATGCATATGTGGATGAAGGAAGGGTTTGACAGTCATCGTGCTTTAGTGATAAGAGAAGAACTAGAGGATAAATCCCCTCTTTTTCGCACAGTTTTGTTAACACCTTTAGTGGAAAAGGATTATATGGAGCCAGTATGGGCCATATTAGATATAGCTAATTGTGATCAAATCAAGAAATTTATGGATTCTAGACAAGCGGAGTATATACGATCTGTATTAGAGAAAAGAGATGTTGATTCATTAAATAAATTTCTAGCGTATGGAAAGTCTGTAACTGAAGAACTTGATAGAGGTGATTTAAGTACCGGCTTAACTAAGGTTAAATTAAGCAAAGCATGTGAGCAATTAGGGTTAGATAGGGCAATTCTATAAAACAGGTGATGGTTTCTTGTTACTACTTTTGCTTTTGTCAAAAAGGTGTTGCATTATAATACAAATGTTATATACGTAAGTTAGCATATAGATAAGAACAGCTTATATTGTTGATATCTCTGATAATAAGCTTGATATACTGAGTTTAGTATAATATAATGAAGGGGGCTTTATGTTCAAGATACAATATCCAACAGATCACCTAAAAAAAGAAGGTGTTAATTCAAAAGTTGCCGAATTATCGGATGAAATACAATATATAGAACAAGTTAAAGAATTTCCTCAATTTAAGCGTTATCGGAGGTCTGATTCCGAAAGTGAAAGTAGATTTAAAAGAATCGATGTTCCAGGAGACGGTAGTTGCTTATTTTGGTCTGTTACTATGGCTTACTTAATACCTGCCAGAGACAACGATGATCTATTTCGACAAAGGTATGAAGCTTTATTTGGAAATGAAGGAGCTGTAACCCAAAATTTAGATCATATTAGAGGTCTAGTTCCGGAATTTAAGTACTGCCAATTATGATGATACATTTGCAAACTTAGTGAGAAACGTGTTTCGCAACCGAGTAGTTGATCATATAAGTTCTCATGAGAACGAGTTTAGAGGTTTTGTTACAGGCAGTTTTGAGAATTATTTAGAAAACATGAGGAAACCCAATACTTGGGGAGGCGAGCATGAAATAAGAGCAATGAGCGAGATGCTTAGCGCAAGGATTAGTGTTTCTGGTGCAACTAGAAGTCAATATGACAACGGGAATATTCAAATACAGTTATTTCATGTTGGCGCACCAGGTAAACGAAATCATTATAACTTTGGTCTTGAGGGAGGTATTGTCGATAATGATGTAGAGCTTGCGAAAGGTTTAAAAAAAGTCATGGGTAAAGGAAAGCCACAAGATTTTGAATTAATACAGTTATTAATAGAGGAAGCAGGTAAAGAAGTCGGTATAAGCCGGCAAGATGAAGACTTTAAGTCTTTTGAACCGAGATTTCAGTCATTTGTGGATCAGATTCCATCTTATTTACACTCTGTAGGAAAAGCAGGATTTTTTACACACTTCTTCTTAGGGAGCTTTTCTACTTTGCTGGACACAGA
>NZ_QPIP01000063.1 GCF_003344345.1 Wolbachia endosymbiont of Cylisticus convexus
CAGAGAACAAGAATCATTAGATGCATTAGTCAAATCTCTATCTGAAGATATGAAAAGTGGCAAGGAAAAAGTTAAAAAAGCAGAGAAAATCAGGGTTGCAAAAAATCTAGTGAAGGCGGGTGTTTCTACTGATGTTATTTTGCGAGCAAGTGGCCTAACTGTTGATGAGTTAGGTGAGTGTGAAAATTGAATTGTGTTTAAGATATAAGTAAAAATGGTTAATATATTATCTATTCTAAACCCTTATTTAGCTCTGCAGAATTTTTTTGGCATTTCTACGTATCAAGATAAAACATCACAGAATTTATCGACTACTTTTTGATTTTCCTCTATCATTGCATTTGCCTCATGCTGTAGAAATTTAATATTTTTAGGTGTTACATTATCCATCTCAGCAGACGCTATTGTCAGTTGTGATTGTATTCTTATATACTTTTCGTCCATTACATTACTCATCTGATAATTTACTACATCAAGGCTCGAAGCAAACATCACATCTAGTAACGGTTTTATCCAAGCTATTTTCCCTAATTTCCTGTACTTGATTCGATTAGATAGCCGACCTGTGCCAATTGATACCAGAACGATTTCTTCGTTAGGGAAAAGTTTTTTACTGTTTGCATATGCACAAGCAGCTGGATTATTCGCAAATACTCCGCCATCCACCAGTACCATTTCTTTTTGGTTGACCTTAAGATACTTAGGTGCAAAATATGTTGGAGCTGCAGTTGTGGCTCTTAATGCATCTTTGAGTTTGATAAAATTTCTATCTTCTTTCCAGCTCTTAAAAAAGAAAGGATGGTTGTTATGAATATCATAACTGGTAAGCAGTACATTACTCAAAGTGTTTTGTAGAGTATCATCACCAAAATATTTTTCTAATATCGATTCGATGTTTTTGTGTGGGTATTGTGCACAATTAAACCAAGATAGTATTGATCGTCTAAAGAATGAAGACTTAAAAATATATGGTCCATACTCTTGGTAAAGTTCAACCAAATCATTGGCAGAGTATTGAGGATTTCCTTGTTCATCCTTTTTACATAACCCAGCAACAACAATACCACCTGTTGAAGTACCAGCCATCAGATCAAAGATTTTAGCTATAGTTCTTCTTGCTCTTTTTTCTATTTCTGCTAGTATAATGGCTGGTATGATGCCTCTAATTCCACCTCCATCAACGGATAAAATGTATTTAATCATTGTGAGTTTAGGTTAAGATTTGATTTTTCCGCTTAGAACGTGTAATTTAAACTCATCCAATTCCTCAGAAAGATTTTTTATTCTCTCCTCAAGCCGGTATACCGTAACGGTCAATCCGTTGTTCTGCTCTATAAATTTATCATGAATGTGAACCCGTAAATCTAGCTTGGCAAGCCACCAAATCGCCGCTACCGTCTGTATTAACATCGTTACAATTACTGCGATTGGGATTTTTTGATTTTGCATAATTACTTAAATATGGATTTATTATGGATAGCTACTTTATAGTAACTACTTCTCTGATTTGTACTGTTCCTCTGCTCTAGCCAGTAACTTTATTATTTCTTTATAAGGTTTGTTTTTATCGTGTCGCAATGCCATTACAGCCATTTTTCTAGCTCCTTTTCCGTCATTATCTTTTATGTTAGGATTCGCACCTTTTTCTAATAAGAACCTTACAATTCCTAAATGTCCTTCACCTGCAGCATGATGTAAAGCTGTCCTTTTAAAAGCATTCTTATCGATTGCATTTATATTTACTTTCTCTTCTACTATTAAAAATCTAATAGTATCTAAGCATCCTTCTCTTGCTGCATAATGTAATGCCGTTTCGCTTAAGTTTGGTATTATATCTTTTACTAAAAATCTCGTTGTTTCTAAACTACAACTTACAGTAGCTACTTGTAGTATCTTTCTGTAATTCTCGTTAGCTTTGGATTTTTGGTAGCAATATGTAATAACAACACATACCATTAATATTATAAACCATACAAAATGTATTTTATCCTTTTCATTACATTTTAGTTGACTCATATTCCGTAGTTTCTTTACATTGAATAGACTATATACTTATTTTTCCTTAACATCGTTTTCATTTGCTTAAAGATGCTGATAATATAGTAAGATAACCTGAGCTATTTAAATTATGCTCTGCTCTATTAACTATCCATTCACCATCTACCGCTTGATTAAAACCTATAAGATTAAGTTTAGCTTCTGCAAATAATTCTGGATTACCAGGCATAGTTATATCTAAAGTTTCATTGTTACGCTTCAATTGTTTTAACTTGGCATTTGCTGCACTTAGTGCTGACTCTGCATTTGGATAGATTTCTAGCATAATATAACTTGGCTCGCTACTACCAACTGTTTCTTTAATAGTTTTACCCTTTTCATAGCTATGCCATTTTGCTACTACTGAATTGTATTTATCACGTACAGTAAAATGCACTTTCCAGTTAATTGTATCTTGAGGTCTAATAGTCGTTGTTCCTAAAGCTTTTCCTGTGGCTGATTTTGCCATGTTTTTTGAAATAAATAATATATACCCACCAGCTAATTTTACCATTGCTTCACGCTCTATTGCTATTTTCGTTAGAAGGCTTATGTCACTCTCCTCAGTTTGATTAATGTGAGTTATAAGTACGTTTTTAAATTCCTCAGCGACTTTGTATCCATATCCATGTTTTTGGGCTATTTCTTTTACTAAGTTTTCTATGGTAATTTGATGCCATTCTTTTGATACTTTTGCCTTCAAAGATATTCTTAAATTTGTTGCATGAGCTTTGATTAGTAGGGTCTTAGGTGGGCCTTGTATCGTAACTTCGTTGACTTTATATATACCCATTGGAAAGATTCCCGTTTCCTTATAACCTAGTGCTATGTTCAATTCATTTGGAACTTCTACATTTTCATTGCCATAATCAACGCATACCTCTGCGACATCATCTATAGTACCAGATTCATCAGTAAGGTGCACCGATATTACATGATCTTTTATTCCTTGAATACTAAATTCAGGTTTCATTTATTCCCACACTTTTAACTTCGATTTTTTTAATTGCTCTTGTATTGTAGGTAACCTAATTTTTAATCCTGCAGGCAAAAAACTTCCATGCTCTGCAAGTCCATAGTTTTCCTCCAATACTATTTCTACTGCTCCAGAGCTATATCCATAGTGTTTAAAACATATGTAATCTAACATTTCATTTTCTCGGGTTATATAATGTACTATCATACATAACGCCTTAAACTTAAGCTAAATCTATCTTTTTTGGTAATCCACATGGAAAATACGACGTTTGCTTTTCTTTTAACCGCACAATAACAAATCTTCCCAAAACATTTCCTAATTTGTCTACTAAGATACTTGGTTCCTGATTTTCCTCAGCTTCTTTCATACTTTTTAATTGATTTAAATCATTAAGATTATGGAAATAAATTATTCCTTCTAAGTCTATATTTTCTGTACCTTGGCCAATATTTTGTAATGAAGGTATTTTACCAATACACTCAATTGTACTCCAACGATTTTCTTTACTATACCTTAAACTTGTTGGAGAAAGCTTATGCTGACCAAGTGATAGCATTAGTAAATTGGTTCTATTGAATCAAACAGAACGTCACGCGATTTTTCTCTTATTCTTTTTATTACTGCATCAGCAAGACTACGTACATCTTGGTTAGGTTCTGCTTTTATACTTATATTAAATGTAAAAGTTTGATTAAAAATTTTTTGTTCACACTTTTCACAGTCTTTTAAAACTTTCTCTGAATTATCTTCTACAGAACTTTTTTCTGTAATCACACTAGCACTTTCAATAATATTCGTTCTATTATTCGAAATTCCACTAAAAGCATTATTATTCAATAAAGGATTTCCTTTACTAAAAATACTTCTATTTTCACTAGTTGTACTGCCTATTTTTGCTTCTACTGGTTTCTCTAATGCTTTTATTGGATTATCATTAAACAATTTTCCTACACCAATCCAATTTTCTATAGGTTTTGTAATTGATTTCCAGATACTTGAGAAAAAGTTCTTTACCTTTTGCCAATTAGCAATTACAAGTGCTGCACCAACTGATAGTCCAGCAATAGCAGCTCCTATAGGATTGGTTAGCGTTAAAGCTTTCAGTCCCATGATCACTGCTGGAATTACTCGAGCTGATAACGAAGTTAATACTGGCAAAAGTGTTCCCTGCAAAATAGCCTTAAAAGTTAATATTCCACCTCCAGCCAATGCAAATGCATAACCAAAACCTACTACTGCAATCTTACCAATAATAAGCGCTGAAATTATGCTCATTATTCCTGTAGTAATAACTGGAAATTTTTCTGCAAACCAAGCTATGGGATTAGTTATCTCTCTTAGAAGATTACTTATCCACTTTAAAGGAGGTAGCATTACTGAGCCCAGATTCATTCCCACCTCTGCTATCGTATTCCTCAGTAATCGTAAGTTATTTGCTGTAGTTGCTGCACGATTGTTAAACTCTTCTTGCATGGACTGTTTAAATTCTTCCTCATCAGCTAAATTATTTATGGCATCTTTATAATTCTTTAAGCTTCCAACTAGTAATGCAATATCATCTTGATATTCTTGACCAAGGAGATCGAGAAGGATTTGCGAACGTTCCTGTTTATCTACCTTCTCCAGAGTTTCAAAAAAGTAAAGTAGTGCGTCTTGGCCATTTCTGCTAATCCTTTGTGTCATCTCTTCTGCAGTTATTCCCACGTCTTCCAATGCTGCTTTAAACTTTTTCCCCTGTCCTTCAGCGGTCTGGAGTTTACTAAGTAGAGCGTTTATTGCAGTTGCTGCTTTTGCAGGTTGTTTGCCTAGGCTAATAAAGGCATTTACTAAACTACTTGTCTGTTTAATATCAAAACCAAACTGTTTTGCAGTACCACCAACTATAGCAAGTGCTTGGACCATATCTTTTGCTTTAGCAGCACTATTATCTGAAAGGTGATTTATAATATTACCTACTCTTTCCATGCCTGCTACCTCAATTCCATAAACATTGGCAAGCTTAGCTATAGAATCACCTGCTTCTTCTGCAGACATATCAAATGCTGTGGCCATTTTAGCTACTGTTGTTGTAAATCCAATTAACTTATCTTTTTGAATCCCAAGTTGTCCACCACTTGAAGCTATTTGTGCTAATTCTGTAGCTGATAGTGGTATTTCATGGGATAACTTCTTTATATTCTCACTAAACTTATTAATTTCCTCATCATTCTGAAACTTTACAACCTTCTTAACATCAGCCATAGCACTTTCAAAGTTAATCGCAACTTTAATTGGCGCTGCAAGTGAAAGCCCTAGCCCTATAGTCTCCATTACTTGTGATCTATAATGCGCTTTTTTTGCCAAAGCATTTTGCTGTTTTTGTATTACAGATCCTAACTTACTGTATTTTCCTTTAAGTACTTCAATAGAAGAACCAAGTTTAGTTTGATCCCTCACTAAAGATTTAATATCCTTTCCACTTTTCCTTATTTCTTCATTTAATGTGTGTAGTGCATCTCTCTTTTTGATATAAGCCTCTTTTGCCTTTGATGCCGATGCTTTCAATTTTTCGAATTCATTTCTCAGTGCTTTGCTTGGCTCTTTTTTCCCTTTTTTCTTTAGCAATTGCTGCGGCTGATTCTTTTGCTTTTTTCTGCACTTCCTTCCAATTCTTCATGGCTTCAAGGGCATCATGATTTAATTGCTTAAATTTGGAAACAGATTTCATTGACGAATCAAGCTGCTTTATACTATCACCCAACTTAGAAAGCTTTGCTGCACTACCTGTCATTGCACTATTAAAACTGCCATCTAACGTTGCACCGATCTTTATTGAAAGCATTTTGCTACTCCTTTACTTATTTCTACCCATGATAAAAATTCATTTATATCCATATTAGTAATCTGCTCAATTCCACTTCCTGAAATAGAACTGAGTAGTAGTACATTATACTTTAAGTTCTCTGTTCCAGCGGCGACAAAAAATCTTTTAGCACCTTTTGTATTTCTACATAATCTTTAATACATAAATCTTCAACTGCTTCTTTTGGCACGGATGCTAGATTAGCAATTAAAGCTACTTCTTTCAAGGCTTCTCCTTCTATACGTTCTATAGCAAGTAAATCTCTTACTTTAGGTTCACGCATCGATAATTCTGAGACAGAAATACCATCAACTGTAATTGGGTTGTTTAGTGTTATAGTTTGCATAAAATTCTCCTAAAAAATAAAATTTCAAATAAGTTTTCATATGCCTAAAACCGTTTGCAGCAAGGCCATCTGATCAACTCCGTTTATCTTCCTAATCATATTTTCTGCATCGATTTCTATTAATTCATTACCACCTATAGTAAGTTTATAGTAATGAGCAGCTACAGTACACTTCAGCGTTGCTTTTTCAGCAGGTTTCCAGCTACCAAAATCAAATTCTTTAAAAATGCCTCTTAAATTGATTATTACTCCTTCAATATCATTGTTTCCGCTGCCTTGTAATCCGCCCCTTAGCGTCAGAGAAACCGAATTTCCATCTATGAGGCCAAAAAGCCTGAATAACTCTGAATCATATTCTGAAAACGTAAACTCTGCTTCAAGCTTTTCCATGCCCATGTCAATATTTATTGGAATATCCATACCACCAGCTCTATATTCCTCAGTTTTAATGGTGAGCTTTGGCAAGGTTACTTCATCTATTTTTCCTGCATAACCACGACCATCAACGAATACGTTAAAATTTCTCAGTATTTTTGGTAACACTTCGCTTTCTCCTAACTTATATTTACAAGATGGGATCTGAATATTATTTGCTCAGCTGGATATGGCGGTGTAAACTCAAAATCAAAAGACACTTTTCCGCTTGCAATATTTGCCGGTGTATTGAGTTCTGGTGTTGCATAACATTTTCCGCTGATAATAGCTCCTTGGGCTTTTAAATTGGCTAAATAAGAATTCACCCCCTCAATCACATCATCTATATAAGTTTTAGTGATATTGCGATCAACTGCCCATAAATGAGCTCGAAGTAAACTATCATTGATTAAATCTGCAGTCCTTCTCACTGATAAAAAAGCCCATTTTGAGTCATTTGAACATGTTCTATTTCCCCAAAGTCTGTAGCCAT
>NZ_QPIP01000064.1 GCF_003344345.1 Wolbachia endosymbiont of Cylisticus convexus
TTGTACCCTGCATTGTCCATTCCATTAGCTTTACTACGCTCGTTACCTTATGTAGCATAATGGTTTGTTCTAGGCTGTTGGCTAGACTTTGCCTAAGTTGACCAACTGAATTTTACGCACTTTGCTTGGCGCACCCATATCATACCACCATAACTGTACGAACATTGTGTGATATAAGAGATCAAGAATGACGTCAGCTGACACTGGTTAGCTATAGTAGAAATATCAAACATTACTACTGCCAGTAATCAATGAATGGCGCAGTCGTCCGCTGCAATCTGTATATCCAATAGTGTTTATGGTTTTTTAAGGAGTTGCGTAAGTAAATGTATGTATAACATATTAGCAAAATGGCAGAAAAGAAGTTTTATTTGGCTGAAAGCGAAGTTTTGGTTGGGAGTGCTAAATGACCTTAAAGAGAGAGGAGTAGAGGATTGCATGTATTAAAAAGCTTTCCTACAGCGATAAATAGCTAAAGCAGAAATGTATAGTACACCAGATAAGAAATTCTCTAAAATATGTATCGAGCAAAGATGTAAAAGTTTTCATGAATGATCTGAAAAAAGTATACCGTGCTGCAAGTAGAGAAATTGCCGAGAATTATTTGCTTGAGTTGGAAGAAAAATGGGGAGAAAAGTATCCTCTAGTTTTGGCAGAATAACTGGGAAAATTTGTCCAGTTATTTCAAATATTCTGGGCCAGTTAGGAAGCTAATTTATACTACTAATCCTATTGAGGGGCTGCATAGGCAGATCAGAAAATTTACCAAGACTAAGAGTTCATTTACCAACACAAATGCCTTGTATAAGCAGGTATATTGTGCTATAAAAAAAGTAGAGCAAAAGTGGACTACAGCTTTGCCTTTTAACTATGTCTCAACTTGACATCTTCTTTCCTGGTAGATTGAAAATCGAGTTGAATTAAAAATTCGGTTTGACACAGTTTATTTAACCATAGGCGTCAAGTTAAGGAAAAGTGGCATAAGAAAGAAGAGAAGCGGTAAAAATTATTTTAGATATTAAACGATAAAATTAGTAATTTATAGACTCTTTTAAAAAAATTATCTTATTTTAGATCAAGATTTCTTAAAAAATAAATACAACAAATAAGATATCTACCTTAAATGGTTGCTATATTGGGCGTATTCTCTTAACTTGACGCGTATGGTTTATTTAACACTCCCTAATCTTTTTACAGAGATTTAAAATAGCACTATTGCGATTCACACTAGATCTTAATGATTCTTTTGTACTATCCAATTGTTCTATTATCAGGAGGAAATTTACATGCCGTTAACCACCTTCTGTGATACTACTTGTTATACTTTCAACACTTATGATTCTATATGTCGAAATTTTCCTTCAATAATCTTCTTTACATCATGTGGTAGGTAACATTCACCTTTTTCATTTATGCGGCTACTATGACCATCAGACAATAAAATTACAATAGTGTCATCTTTTGGCACTTCACTAAAAGATTTAAGTTCTTTGATCTTGAGCATACCATGGTAAATTGAAGTGCCTACATCCAATTTTATATCTTCTTTCTTTTTTGCAAGATCGTATATATCTCCTCCGTCAAGTAAGACTTGAGCTTCCTTATTAAAGGTAATCATACTGTAAGTATTATTAAGATGTTTTTTATCGCTTTCATATGCTATATCAAAAATAGATTTTTTAGCAGCCATAGTTTTAGAGGTATTTTCACCTTCATCTGATATCACATCCTTACTTTTCATGCTTGAACTTGTATCGACAACAAAAATAAAATGCTTTTTTCTAGCTTTACATCGCAATCATAACCTATGCTTAACAATGCTGTGTTATGTACTTGCGTTGAATTCGCGTGTTTACTTGCCTTAATGCTTTTAACTTCTACTGCTGCAGGATTTTTTAATTTAATTGTAAGCATATACTACCTCACATCTTTATAAAAAGATTATAACACCATGGTTAAACTACAATTAACGCAATAGCATACTTTTTCTTTGAACTCTATACCCTTGAATTTACCTTTTCTTCAAATGCATCCCAAAGGTCTTTTTCCAGCGATATATTGTATAATTTATTGATGTAAACTACTCCCGTAGGTGAAGTTGTGTTAATTTCAAGAAGGAAGTCATCTATAATATCAATACCAACAAATATTAGCCCTCTTTTCTTCAGCTCAGGACCAATTTTATTACATATTTCATTGTCTCTATCATTCATTTCAGCAGATTCAAAACTTGCCCCAAGCCGCACGTTTGTTCTAATTTCTCCGCTGGTTTTTGGAACTCGTTTCATTATCCCTATTGGTTTACCATCTAGCAATAGTATCCTCTTATCTCTGTCTATGTTTTTGCAAAATGCTTGCGCAATTACAGGGCATTCATATTTTGCAATCATGAGCTCTACTACTACTTGAATACTATTTTCATCTTGTACTCTTATTACGTCAATTCCTCCATAACTGTACAATGGCTTCAGAATAATATCCTTATGATTGTTGCAGTAAAAATCTCTGATCATCAATATATTTTCAGTAATCAAAGTTGAAGGAATTAGTTCTGGAAATAGTAAGGTAATTAACTTTTCAGGACAATTTCTTATCTCCGTTGGATTATTAATTACCAATGCACTGGTTTTTTCTAAAATATAGGTAGTTGTGATGTAACGCATATCAAAAGGTGGGTCCTGCCTGATAAGTATGATGTCCATTTCATTCAAATCGATGTCTACATCTCTTTTAGAAGTAAAACCAAAATCATCAACGCTGACTTTCTGAGCAAGGGCTATTGGCTGATTTAATCTGAGTGCTAGATTATTAGGGACATAGACAAAAATTTCGTGCTTTCTCCTCTGCGCTTCTTTTATTAATGCAAATGTAGTATCAGTTTCGAAGTTTATACTTCCATCCATTTGAAAAGCTACTTTCATTTATCCTCCCTTCCTATTACAATATACTATAGTACCATAAAAGTGTTATTAATGGAGCAAAGTATGGAATTAACAGTAGGAAATAATGCACCTGATTTTAGCTTGCCAACAGATTCTGGTGAGATTTTATCACTGAGTGAATTTTTTGATAAAAAAAATGTAGTCCTTTATTTTTATCCTAAAGACGATACTCCGGGCTGTACAATAGAGGCAAAGGGCTTTAGAGACAAAATAGAAAATTTCTCTTCTCTTGACACAGTGATAATTGGTGTATCAAAAGATAGCGTTAAGTGCCACGCTAACTTCAAAGCAAAATATTCTCTGCCATTTTCTTTGGTTTCTGATGAAAATGCTGAAATGTTGGGAAAATATGGTGTTTGGGTAGAGAAGAACATGTTTGGCAAGAAGTATATGGGAATAGAACGTACTACTTTTTTAATAGATAAAAAAGGTAAAGTAGTACAAATTTGGAAAAATGTAAAAGTTAGTGGACATGTTGATGAGGTTCTAGAAGAAGTAAGGAAAATATAAATTAAAGAATGACTACCCATTGCTATATAAAAAAACTGAAATTATATAACTTTCGCAATCATTCAAACTTTGAGCTGGATTTAGATGATAAACCAGTTGTAGTAACTGGCAAAAATGGTATTGGGAAAACTAATATACTTGAAGCAATCTCATTGCTTGCTAAAAGCAACGGAATGAAAAAAGCAAAAACTAGTGAGATGCAAAATAGGCTCAGTAATGAAGGTTGGGTAGTGTACTATGATTTTTTCAATGGAGCAGACCTTAACTCAATTGGTATAGGAAAGAATCTTAATAAGAAACTAATACAAATTAATGGGAAAACGCAGTCAAGTTACTCATCTCTGTATAGAATATCTAATGTAATATGGCTAATTCCACAAATGGACTATATTCTTCTTAATTCTCCAAGCGACAGGTTAAAATTTTTAGACCGTATCGTCTCACTGTTTGAAGAAAATTACACTTATTGCTATATGAAATACAGGAAAGCTAAACATGAGCGAAGTAAATTGCTTAGAGAGAATATTTTGGACGAAAATTGGCTCTCTAGTCTTGAAAACGTCATGGCTACCAATGCAGTTGATATTTTACGTATGCGGTTGTCTGTTTTAAAAATACTAAAGTACACAATTGATAACCATTCTTGTGAGTTTTTTCCGAAGGCAAGTTTGAAATTCAGCAGCCAACTAACTTTGGACGATACTGCAGAATATTTTCAGAATCGTCTAAAGAAAAACAGAGAAAAAGACTCATTAACTGGTAGAGTAACCTTTTCTGTGCATAACGATAATTTTCGGGTTTCTTGCCAAAAAAGGGACATGCCAATAAATCTGTGCTCCACTGGAGAACAAAAATTATTACTGCTTTCTATCATCTTATCCAGTGTAAAAGCAAGGTGTATTCACCACAATAAAGCACCTCTTCTTCTGCTTGACGATATAATGTCGCATCTGGATAAACATTATAGAAAGGCGTTAATAGAGGAAGTGTTAAGTATTCAATGTCAAACTTGGATAACCGATATAAATCAAGATAATTTCAATAACTACCTTTGCTCTTTCAAGTTTTTTGAATTATCAAGTAAATAAATTTCAAGCGTGCTGATATACATCAAGCTCATATTCAGTATGTAAATCTCTAATTAAAGCCTCAGCGTGTTTTTTTTGAACAACTATACTGATCTTGGTTTCAGACGTTGTGATAGCAAGTATTTCTATCTTCTTTTCGCTTAAAACCTTGAGTGTGCGGTACATCACAGACATAACACCAATACCAATTATTGAAATTTTAGCCACATTATCGTTTATAGCATAACTTTCACTCTTATTCAGGAACTTCTTCATTAAATCAATATCAAATTTAGAGATAGCAAAACTTGATCCATTTATCATACCAATTTTAATATTTGCTCCTGCCATATCTCTTAAAGTACTCAGGGTATTTGCAGGGTTAGTAAAAGTTACAAGAGCTTTGTTAGTGCTATAAGTTATTCCAGTAATTAAGTGTTTTTCCAATACATCCTTTTCGTGAAGTACTGTAGTACCTTCGACTTTCTTAAAAGTAGATAGCACTTGCATCTTAATATTATGCTTCATTGCAAGTTGTACTGAACGATTATGTAATATTTTAGCACCAGATGATGACATTTCCAATATTTCATTGTAAGAGATAGATTTAAGCTTGCGTGCCCTTGGAACAATTTTTGGGTCTGCTGTATATATTCCGTCAATATCAGTAAAAATTTCACAAGTTCTAATACCAAAGGCTACCGCAAAGGCAATTGCTGATATGTCAGATCCTCCTCTGCCAAAAGTAGTGATTCTATCACCATGTATACCCTGAAAACCAGCAATGATTGCAGCCGTATAACCCTCAGCAAAAGATCTTTTTACATGGTCAATTTTTATTGTTTTTATTTTAGACTCAGAATAAAAATTATCAGTTACAATTGGTAATTGCCAGGCGAGCCATGATTTAGCATTAACTCCGATAGATTGAAGAGTGATAGCTAATAACCCGCAAGAGATTTGTTCTCCTGCTGAAAGTAGGACATCATACTCTGATAACTTTTGTCTACAATTTAAATTTGAAATTTGCCTAGCTTGAAAAGCCATTTGGTCAGTGAATCCTGCAGCAGCAGATACAACAGCGATTACATTACAACCTTTCTCAATATCGTTTTTTATCAGGTTTGCAACTCGATTTAAGTCAGTTAGCGAAGTCCCACCAAATTTTTTTATGATTATTTTGTTCATAGTTATAATAAGGTCAATTTTTTACCTTTCTAGAGAGTATAGTTGTTTAATTAAATGTGTTTTTTTCTGGTCACTAATTAAAGTGATAGAGGACTATTCATCTTTATCAAGGTCCTTTAACATACTGTAGTTACCTTTTCTAAATTTACCTTTTAAAGATGTAACTCCACTTTCGCTAATTCCACTTAAACTTAATGCTGCTCCACCTAGCTGCAATCCAATTTCAGACGTCTCGGGAATAATTTTACTAGCCCCTAGATCTTTATAAATCTCCACATTATTCAAATCTGGTAAACGTATTATAATATTTACATGCGGGAAATTTGCCGCAACTAGAGAAACTATTTTCTTTATAGTAACTTCGTTCTTTATTGAAACCACAAGAGCTTGGGCTCTTTCTATTCCAACTGATTTTAAAATTTCATGTCTTGTAGCATCTCCAAGATATATAGGAAAACTGTCATTTTTTCCTTCTTTCACTATTTTTGATTGAATATCTACAACAACATAACTTAAGTGCTCTGCAGTAAGCATTTTTGTTACCATATATCCCACTCTACCAAACCCAGCAACTATTACGTGGTTATAAAGGTCTTGTGTGTCTGTTTCAATTGCTTCATCGTCTAGTATTACTTTTTCAGTGCTAAATGAATTTGTTATCCAGTCTCCAATTCCTGATAAAAGAGGAGTAAAAGCCATAGTTACTGTAGTTACCATCATAAGTACTTGAGCGATTTCACTTGGTAGTACATCTAACTCATCTGCTAAACGGAATAAGATAAATGCAAATTCACCGCCTTGGGCAAGCAGTAACCCAGCTTGTATTGCAGGCGCACTTCTAAACCCAAAAAATCTACACAATGTATATATAATGGACGTCTTTAAAACGATAAGAATAATTGATAATAAAGTAACGAGCGGTAACTTATTGAGTAAAAGATCAATATCAATAGACATGCCAACGGTCATAAAAAATAAGCCAAGAAACAAGTCTTTAAATGGTAATACCGCATGTTCTACTGAATGCCTGTGTTCTGTTTCCGCAACTAGCAACCCAGCAACAAATGCACCTAATGCCATCGATAAATGAAATTGCTCAGTAATAAACGCTGATCCTAATATTATGAGAAGTGTTGTTGATATAAAGACTTCATTACTATCCATTTTGGCAATAACCGAAAATAAGGGCCTCAGTAATAACCTACCAGTTACAAATATCAACACTAATGCAATAGCTGCTTGCATTAATGAGCCTGTTAACGAACTTATTAAGCTGTGCTCAGAATTGCCAGTAAGGAGAGGCACTAGTACTATCAGAGGTACCACTGCAAAGTCTTGCATTAGTAGCACTGCTATCGACAATCTACCAACTTGGCTTGCTTGAGAACCCTTTTCTTGCAGAACCTGCAACACTATTGCTGTTGAGGATAGTGTGAGTCCGCCACCAATAATTGCTGCCATGTTTGTACTCACTCCAAAGGCGAGAGCAATGCACCATATTGCTATCATGGTAACTATAACTTGAAGGGAACCAAATCCGAACACATGCATACGCATGGCAATAAGACGTTCAAATGTCAATTCAAGACCTATAATGAACAATAGGAAAACTACACCAAATTCTGCAAAATTATCCATTACTTCAGCTGAATGTATCAGATTAAATCCATGAGAACCAATCAATGCGCCTGCAACAAAGTAACCAAGCACCGGGCTGATATTCATTTTCCAAAACGCTATGACTATGAATACAGCAGCAGAGAGTAAAATTATAATATCAAACAAATGCTGAGAGCCACTGTGCATGATATTTACCCTGTAGAATTAGACCATTTAATTGAGCAACCAATACTTGATTTTTGGTCAACTGGAGGATTGCTAGTTTCTGCAACAAATTTCATGGCTTGAAATAAATCACTACTTCCTATTTCGTAATTTTGAACTTTCTCTTTTTTTGCGTTGTTAAAACGTCCACGATAGCAGAGGGTTAGGTTGGAATTAAAGCCAAAAAAATCAGGGGTACAAACAGCACCATACTCTTTAGCTACTTCTTGGTTACTGTCAATCAAATATGGAAATGTAAACTTATTTTCCTTGGCAAAATTAATCATGTTTTCAAAGGAGTCTTCTGGGTACTCATTCACATCATTTGGCATTATTGCAAATGTATTTACCTGATAATCTTTCTCCAATAAATTAACATCGCTTATTAGATTGCTAATAATTGATTGAACGTAAGGACAGTGATTGCATATAAACATTACAATAAGACCATTTTTCTCACAGCAGTCACTTAATGCATAATATTTGTTATCCACTCCCAAGAGATTGAAATCCTTTGCAGTAAAACCAAAATCTACCCCAGGAGTATTCAGTGCAACCATAGCTTATAGAGTTTTTTACTTTATATAACTTATGATCTTATTGCTTAAATGTCAAACGGTTTCTATGTATACTGTTTGCATTTAGCGTTGTAATTATAAAACTTATGTTCATAACCTTCGAAGGAATAGATGGTTCTGGTAAAACAACACAGTCTGAGTTACTTGCAAATTATTTCAAGCAAATTCGCGGTGAAAGTAATGTGGTATTGACTCGAGAACCAGGTGGTACTGATTTTGCAGAAAAAATAAGAGGATTACTACTTAAGGATAATATTGATCCCATCTCTGAACTTTTATTACTTATTTCAATGAGATATGAACATATGAAAAAATTAATACTACCAGCTCTTAAAGAAGGAAAGACAGTTATTTGTGATCGATTTATCGACTCAACTATTGCATATCAAGGATATGGGTTAGGTGTTGACTTAAGGCTAATAAAAGACTTACACAAATTGGTGAAGATTAAATACCCAGATATCACATTTATTCTAGATATTGATGTTCAAGTTGGGCTCAGCAGAGCAAAGGATAAAAATAAATACGAAGAGATGAACGTTGATTTTTATAATAAAGTTCGAAAAGGATTTCAAGAAATAGCTGTAAAAGAACCCAATAGGTGCAGTGTTATTACTGGAATTGAAACAAAAAGTGATAATCACGTACACAATGAAATTATTGATATTGCAAAGACTTAGCTATACTTATTGAACTTTTGCTAATTTAAACAGTTACTGTATTAACCTATGGTAAAAAATTATCAATTTTAGGTAACGTTATTTCATATGAAAGATTCTCTTTTTGATTAGCTAAAAAATTTTGTATTTCATCTTTAGGTTTTTCACTTATTGTTCTATATGTTCTTGCACGATTAATTAGCTGGAGAGTAGACCAACGGAACTTCCCCACCAGTCTCCATAAGTGTTGAAAGTATCACAAGTGTCCAATGATAGAAAATATTTGGAGACCTCTTTCTCACTCTTCCTAGAAATTGCTTTGCTAGTCTTCCATGATCTCGAAGTTTCCTATAGTTGGTTCCTTACTATTACCCATAAGTATAAAGTTCAGTAGCAAGCCTCCATCCTTCTGATAAATCAAAGAGACGTCTCCATCCTTTCCAAAGGGTAATAGGTCCAGGTTCTGGGTCATTTTTTCTGGCTAAGTGGCCTCCAAGCTGAGCAATCCATGAAACAACCTCTTTTATAGTAGGAGTTACATTTGGGCATTTGTGTATTTTCGCGTATAAAACTTTCCACTCTTCTTCAGCTAATAAAGTAGTGCACGGTAGTGTTGGATTGGTTCTTGCAATTGTTGTAATAAAAAAAATTCTCCAAGCAATAACACTCATAACCGTTAAATACCTCATTAATCTTTCTGCTGTTTCAAGTCTACATTCTTCAACTTTAAGGCCAGATTTTAAAATTTTATGAAGTATCTCTATCTTCCATCTAAGACAATACCAACTAACCTTTTCAACTGCCTCATCAAAAGTATTGACAGGAAGATTCGTTAAAAGCATCCACTCTAGCGGACTTGCTTCAGGAGGACAGAACAACATAAACTGCATAAAGTGG
>NZ_QPIP01000065.1 GCF_003344345.1 Wolbachia endosymbiont of Cylisticus convexus
CAAAGCATAAGCGTGAAAGACCGAGAAGTCGAGATGGAACGCTCAAGGAGTGCAAAAGATTATTTGAGGAAGGTGCTAGTCCTGAAGTATTAACAAAATTAGAAGAATCATTTAGAGAACAAGAAAAATATTATAGGTATTATGTCCAATGCTTCCTTCCAGTTCTAGGTGAAGCAATAGAACGATCGAAAAAAATATCAGACGAAACAAAAGAGCAAGTAATTTCTGAAGTCACTAAAAGTCATTCTAATAAAAATCGCAAGGACAGTGAGTCAGAAAGTGGCTACGGTAGCGATTTTGAAGATGAAGTAAATGAAGTAACGGATAACGATGCTCAACTACTAAAAGCAATCGAAAATGGAAATAACAGAAAATTTAGAAAATATCTAAAAAATTGCACAAATGTCAGTGGCATAACAGATGAAAAAGTAAATAATATTTTACATCTTATTGCATCGCTCAAAAAGAAACAAAAGCTTAAGTTTCTAGATACCTTGATAAAAATAGCTAACGAGAAAAATTTAGTACAACTTGTTGATAGTGAAAATCAAGAAGGAAAGACTCCTTTTCAGGTAGCACTAATTAACAAGATAATAAAAGGGAAACATGATTCTCACACAATCCAAGATAACGATAACACACTTAAGTTTCTTACAAAATTGCTAGAGTATGGAGCCAGCTCTGACAATTTAGGATTATCTACAAAAGAATTACAATACTTAAAAGAAGAGCAAAAGACATACTATTGTGATTTCTTAGAAAAATTAGCAAAGTCAGTAAAGAAACCTGAGTTAAAATCAGAAATAAGAACAAAAATTAAAGAAATTATACCACATACCATAAATACTCCAGATAGTAATGATAATTATCAACTACATTTAGCAATCAAAGATAAAGATGAAAAATCTTTTAAGGAATTATTGAAAAAAGGAGCAGATATTAACCTTAAAGATGCAAATGGCAATAATGCTTTACACCATATTGCCTTGCTGAGAGAGAAGCAAAAAGTTACATGCTTGAAATTAATATCAGCCTTAGTAAAAGAAAGAAAAATATCTGAAGATAAATTAGATGAAGCTATAAAAGCAACTAACAGGCAAGGCAATACACCTCTAGAATTAGCACTAAAGAAAAAAGCAGAAAAAAAAAGTATCGAATACCTATCGCAAGAAACAATTTTTGATTTAGCAACTAATTATGATAATACAACAAAGTTTTGTGCAGCATTATTACAAAACGGTGCTAACCCTGATTCTTTATGGTTAGAAGATCCAGAATTCCATACTAAAAAGTACTATTTAACTTTACGCGATCTAAAAGATTGTTCAAGTACTCCACAGAAAGCACAGGAGAAAGCTAAAGAACTAAAAGAGAAGCTTGAGGAAAAATACCACTGTGGAACTGCTTCGAAAAAATGTCAATCAGGCATTAAAAAGCTAGGTTCTGGTGTAAAAAAAGGAGTATCTGCTGTATGGAAATGCATTGATCCGGGCAGGAGAGCTAGTGTATTGTTAGCAATCACAGTAGCAACTACTATTATTACAATGGTAACACTTTCTTGCTTTCAAGGACAAATTGCAATTGGAGCAGCGTTACCCATCATAGCTATAACAGGAGTGGTCTGTCTGATATTCACTTTGGGACTTAGCGGCATTAGGAAGTCTGTTAAGGAATTAACCAACGATAAGCAAAGCCGTAAAGATGATCACCTAGCTGCAAAACAACCTGAAAATATTACTGAACAACAAAATTTAGCTAACAACTCAGCAGAGCAAGAAGTACAAAGATCGTCAAATCAATCGGAGCATACAGAAAGCCCAGCTACTCAAATGAGCTATGTATCAATACTACGTCAATTTATAAATAAACCAGATGGGTTGACTAATAAATTCTCCTTTCCGGGGCGATAAAATCAATCTCATCGCTCAAAGTTTTTTCAGCAACTTTTTTATAGTCAATTTCTACACTGACTTGGCTTTTCTCTTCTTTAAACCATGCCATAGTATGCTTCATCCAGTTTTTATCATCACGCTCAGGAAAATCTTCACGAGCATGAGCACCTCTGCTTTCCTCGCGATTAGCTGCACATTCCATGGTAATAACCGCTTGTGGAATCATATTGGCAAGCTCCAACGCTTCAACCAAATCACTATTCCATATCATACTACGATCTTCAACTGCAATATTAGGCATCATTTTTGCTACTTCTTTTATAGCTTTTTTACCTTCTTCTAAAACTTCAGCAACACGGAATACTGATGCATATTTTTGCATAGTGTGCTGCATTTCACTGCGTATTTTTGCTACTTTGAGCCCTCCAGAAGCAAATCGCATTTTATTAAATCTATCTACTATCCAGTCTGTGCAGTCTGAATGCAATTTTTTATGCGGTGTATCAGGTTTCAATTTTTCTCTTGCTCTGAGCGCTGCAGCCCTACCAAAAACCACAAGATCAAGAAGCGAGTTAGAACCAAGTCGATTTGCACCATGTACAGAAACACATGCCGCTTCTCCAATTGCAAACAGTCCATTCACTACTTCTTCCTTACCTTTCTTCAGTGTAATCACTTCTCCATGATAGTTGGTTGGAATACCACCCATATTGTAGTGAACAGTTGGAACAACAGGTATCGGATCTTTAGTAACATCAACTCCTGCAAAGGTTTTTGCTGTTTCACTAATGCCTGGCAATCTGAGTTTGATCACTTCTGGATCAAGATGCGATACATTCAAGTGCATGTAATCCTTCTTCGGCCCAACTCCCCTCCCCTCTCTAATTTCAATTGTTATTGCGCGACTTACCACATCACGAGAAGCCAAATCTTTTGCCTTTGGTGCATAACGTTCCATAAACCTTTCACCCTGAGAATTAATGAGGTATCCACCTTCACCGCGGCATCCTTCTGTCATCAAGCACCCTGAACCATATATTCCTGTTGGATGAAATTGCACAAATTCCATATCTTCAAGTGGCAATCCAGCTCTTACCACCATACCATTACCATCACCTGTGCAGGTGTGTGCACTTGTTGCAGAAAAATAAACACGTCCATAACCACCTGTCGCTATTACCACCGAATGTGCACGAAATCTATGTAATGTTCCATCACACAGCGACCAGGCAAGAACTCCGCAGCATGCTCCTGTTTCACTATCCATAATTAAATCAATCACAAAGTATTCAACAAAAAACTCAGCGTTGAATTTGAGACATTGCTGATATAGAGTGTGAAGAATTGCATGCCCAGTCTTGTCTGCTGCTGCACAAGTACGCTGAGCTGATTTTCCTTTACCAAAGTGAGTTGTCATTCCACCAAAAGCACGCTGGTATATTTTGCCATCTTCCGTACGAGAAAAAGGTACGCCAAAATTTTCAAGTTCGATAACAGCTTTGGCAGCATTTTTACACATATACTCTATTGCATCTTGATCGCCAAGCCAGTCTGAACCTTTTATTGTGTCATACGCATGCCAGCGCCAATCATCTTCAGCAATATTGCTCAAAGCTGCACTAATTCCGCCTTGTGCTGCAACTGTATGACTTCGTGTAGGGAAAATCTTAGAAATGCAGGCAACCGAAAAATTAGTTGCAGCCATTCCAAGTGTTGCTCTAAGCCCTGCTCCACCTGCACCTACTATCACCACATCATACTCATGCTCTATGATTTCATACGCTAACTTATCCATATTCACTTATTTTATCATCACAGGCTTATAATATCACAGAAGCAGGAAAAATCTATAGAAGTTTTCTAAATGTAAGCTTCTGGAACAAATCTAATGTTACATAGTAAACGATGTCATAACAACCATAGGGCGTCATTCCAGTGCGCGACAATGAGAAATAAGGTAGCTACTTGCATGACATTGATGACTTATGCCTATTCAACTAGATCTAAAATTAGATAGGAAAAGGTAACCTTGATAAAACTCATTGACAACAAGTTCTCTCGCATTTGAGCTTTCCGTTTGCACCTTTTTGTACCCTAATTTATGGCCTATTGAATCTTTATATGCACTAACTGTTTTATATATCTTACTTACCTCTCCTGGAAAGATACCACCAACAATTATAACGCATAATCCTGCAACCACTGCAAAAGCTAGAGTTAAACTTTGTCTCCAGCTAGCTTTTTTTTCTTGTGCGTTAGCAGAGCACAATTCGCCTGACATTTCTTTTAGATACTCATGCCACATGTGATTGCAGTTCGTACATTTCACCTTCCTTCCAGAAAAACCTATTTGCTCACGAGATACTAAGTAGGTTTTAGTACAATTATGACATTGTATTTTCATAGTGCTTACGTATAAAATAATATAAATTTGATATCAATATGTATATAATAAATAAAAAATTTGCAACTAAAAAATTACAAGATGAGATAGAAAATATTTGGAAAGATAAAGAAAAACTTAACGACTGTAATCTAAAAAAAGCAGCAAGATTAATAATCAAAGAGGTAATTGAGTTACTTGATAGTGGTAAAATTAGAGTAGCAGAAAAATTATCAAGTGGGGAATGGGTAGTACATAAGTGGATAAAGCAGGCAATATTATTACATTTTCTCACTGAAGAAAGCAAAATAATAGACAATACCAATTGCTGGTTTGACAAGATCGGTAGCAAGTTTAGTGAATGGAATGAGGAGAAATTTTACCAGTCAAAAATTAGAGCAGTCCCTGGGTGTTTTGTCCGCCAATCTGCTCACATAGGTAAAAATGTTGTTCTAATGCCAAGCTTTATCAACGTTGGTGCATATATTGATTCTGGTACAATGATAGACACCTGGTCAACAATTGGTAGTTGTGCACAAATAGGAAAAAACTGTCATATTTCCGGTGGAGTGGGAATAGGCGGAGTTCTTGAGCCCATTCAAGCTTCTCCGGTTATTATAGAGGATAATTGCTTTATTGGAGCGCGCAGTGAGGTAGCCGAAGGTGTTATAATAAGAGAAGGATCAGTCCTTGGCATGGGTGTGTTTATTGGGGCATCAACAAAAATTATTGATAGAGAAACAAGCAAGATATTTTATGGTGAAGTGCCACCTTATTCCGTAGTTGTACCAGGATCTACTCCACCTAGAAATAATATCTCAACCTATTGTGCAGTTATAGTAAAAAAAGTGGACGAGAAGACGAGATCAAAGACTTCTATAAATGAAATATTGAGAATCTCACTACTTGCCGTCATTTTTTTTATCATTATTACTAACTACAGTAATGGCATATGCACATAACTCTGAAAAAGAGACTCCATTTTCTTGAGATAACTTATATAATTTTTGCAGACTTTCTTTGACTTTATTAGGTATGTTTCCTCCACGCTCCTTTGCAAGCCAGGAATCTTGATGGTGAATTGGATGAGTATCACCCTTTGGATTTCCTATGTATATTGCGAAAGGCGAACTTTGCCCTTTGAAATCACACTGCACAGTAAACTTTTTTATAGACTCAGCCATTTAAAGACCTCTACTTTTCTTTTTGACCGATCTCATCGCAGGTGAAAGAGGTGGTTTTTTGATAAAATCTTGCCCATTGAAAACACCTTCTTTGCCTTCTAAAGCTCGATGAACATCAGCTCTGCTCAATTGTGACTCTTTTGCTACCCTCATTCCATGCTTTACCATAATATTAGCACATGCTAGCACTTTTTTTACTAATTCTAGATCACCATTTAACATTCGAACTAGCACTTGAAATATTTCTGCTAAAGTTAACCCATCAGCACCTACAACCTTATTTTCTACAAAATTGATAGCTTCTTTAAATCTATATTCGATACCATCATCTTGAGGTATAAGGGTAACATAATCCGTATCTTGATTGTCCATAACCGAAGCACTACTACTCATACGTTTTTAAACTTATATTATATATATAAATACTCCACTATTTTATATTATGGCACGCTATAGTTAAACATTTATTAATAATATGCTCACTTATATACACGAATTAATTGATAAAAGCCAAGGATCAATATCCATCAGTGATTTTATGAACGCTGCTCTATATCATAAAGAGTACGGCTATTACATGAATAAATTACCACTTGGCAAAGATGGTGATTTCATTACTGCATCTGAAATTAGTCAATTGTTTGGTGAAATAATTGCAGTTTGGACAATGCATACATGGGAAAAACTAGGAAAGCCATCAAAATTTTCTCTAGTTGAGCTTGGGCCAGGTAAAGGAACACTCATTCACGATGTAATAAGAGTCACTAAAAAATATAGCTGTTTTTTTAGCTCAATGGACATTCACCTAATTGAAATAAGTCCTATTTTACAGAAAACACAAAAGGAAAAATTAAAGGGATTAGATATTAACTGGCACACAGATGTCAACAACTTACTAAATCAGCCAACTATTTTTTTTGCAAATGAGTTATTTGACGCCCTTCCAATTGACCAGTTCGTTTATCGTGATGGACAGTGGTATGAAAACAGAGTGACAAAGCAGGATAATGGCTGTCTTTCGTTGTTACTTCAGTGCTCAGTGCCAATTACTGAAATAGGAAAAGGAAAACTTTTCAATGGTGCAGTGGTAGAAATATGTCCAGCTGGAATTGTAATATTAAAGAAACTTGAGAATAAGATAGTCAATAATGGAGGAGCTGCCCTGATTATAGATTATGGTTATGTATATCCTGAATACAAGAGCACTCTACAATCGATAAGACAGCATAAGTATACTAATTTTCTTGAAAATGTCGGTAATAGTGACATCACTGCACTTGTGAATTTTCAATCATTAAAAGATTCATTAAGGCACGTAAATTGTGAGATTTTGACTCAAAGAGAATTTTTACACCTTTTTGGTATAAAAGAAAGAACACAAACTTTGATGAAAAATGCAAGTGATGAACAAAAAAATAAGATCTTCAGTGAATTTCTAAGGTTAACTGAAAATATGGGTACTCTCTTTAAGGCAATGCTGATTCACCATTTGTAACCTTGTGTGGTTCTTACGTTAAACGTTTTGACTATTGACCTTACCCAGAAAAAGTAGAGAGGAAGTAAAGAAGTTTTTGCTATGAAAATAAAAAGTTCAGGAATGCAATGTAGAATGTCTACGCTGTTTATTATAAAAAATTTCTATATATTCAAATATTGCGGTGTTGTGCAGAGTGTTGTGAAGTATCAATGAGTATGAGTGAACTAAAAAAGCTCTCTGAAACAGCATTATCATAACAATAACCTTTGTCTAGAAATAATATTTTTTGTACTCAGTAAAAATCTCTAATTTTTAGAGGTGTATTGTGATCCTTGATCGCTATAAGCAGATTTGCGCCTATCAATAGCCATATCTATGCCTATCAACTAAATCTATTATTGCCAACCATCCTTCATTGGTTTTTATGTACCTAAACCCATATCTTGTTTGGTTGATCAGTGGTGAAATTCTGATTCAATATGTTATAACTCTATTTGTGGTTTTAAACCTTCATCTAAGCTTAGCTTGAATGCCATTTTTCTGCATAACATTGTTTTGATTTTACCTAAAGCCTTTAATTCAGTTTAGGAGCTCCGTACCTGCATTGTGATGCTTTTCTTTGTATGAGCTCTTCTCTTATTGTTTTTTTTCTGAGTAATCCATCTATACAAGCAGATACGTTCAAAAACCTTCATAATTCCCGTGTTTTATAGCAATTTTCATGTTCTTTTATAAAAACTCTTTTTGGTTTGCAAAATATCCCAGGGCTTTTTTTAAAATGTCTCTTTCTCTCGTTACTCTTGCCAGCTCTTTCTTTAAATCAAACTTTTCTTTGTCACAAGTTCCTTTTCCTTGGTTCCAGATATTGTATGTTTTTACCCACCTGCTTAGCCGCTAATACCCAAATCTCTTCCTATTTTTGCTGATGA
>NZ_QPIP01000066.1 GCF_003344345.1 Wolbachia endosymbiont of Cylisticus convexus
GTTCAAAAAAGTGTGTCAAACCGAAAAAAAGTAATTTATATCAATTTAAAAATGGAGGTTTGACAATGAGTCAAAAAGTAGTAAACAGAACTAACGGATTGGTAGATTATAAAGAGTTGGAAACAAATATCCTGTCGTCTATACGAGAAGGAAGACCGTTGACAGGAAAGGAGGGAGCATTAACACCATTTATAAAAAAGCTGCTGGAGGCGAGTCTAGAAGGTGAAATAGAAAACCATTTATTAGCTGAAAGTGAAGAAAATAATCGCAGAAATGGGAGGAATGGAAAGACTTTACGTACAAGTGCAGGTTCATTTGAGCTGTTAACGCCAAGAGATAGAGAAGGAAGTTTTGAGCCGCAAATAGTCAAAAAAAGGCAAACAAGCTTACATCCAGAGCTTGAAACGAAGATTTTGAGCACATTTGCCAGTGGTATGAGCTATAGAGATATAGCGTCACACGTTGAGGAAATTTATGATCACAAAATATCGGTAGCAGAGATATCAAGTATTACCGACAAATTACTGCCTATAATCAATGAATGGCGTAGTCGTCCACTGCAATCAGTATACCCGATAGTATTTATGGATGGGATGTTCTTTAAGGTCAAGGAGGATGGACATTGCGTAAGTAAATGTATGTACAATATATTGGGCATAGACCAAAATGGCAGAAAAGAAGTCCTGGGCTTTTATTTGGCTGAAAGTGAAGGAGCTAACTTTTGGTTGGAAGTGCTAAATAACCTCAAAGAAAGAGGAGTAGAAGATATTCTGATTGCATGTGTAGATGGGCTAAAAAGCTTTCCTGCAGCCATCAACAGTGTATTTCCCAGTGCAGAAGTGCAGCTATGTATAGTACACCAAATAAGAAATTCTCTGAAATATGTATCCAGTAAAGATGTGAAAGTTTTCATGAATGATCTGAAAAAAATATATCGTGCTTCAAGTAAAGAAATTGCTGAGAATTATCTGCTTGAGCTGGAAGGAAAATGGGGAGAAAAGTATCCTTTAGTTATAAAATCCTGGCAGAACAATTGGGAAAACTTATCCAGTTATTTTAAGTATTCTGGGCCAGTTAGGAAGCTGATTTACACCACTAATCCAATTGAGGGGTTGCATAGACAAATCAGGAAATTTACTAAAACTAAGGGTTCATTTACTAGTACAAATGCCTTGTACAAACAGGTATATTGTGCTATAAAAAAGGTAGAGCAAAAGTGGATTATGGCTCTCCCTAATTGGGCTTTAACTATGTCTCAACTTGATATTTTCTTTCCAGATAGGTTGAAAATTGAGTTGAACTAAAAATGCGGCTTGACACACTTTTTTGAACATTCCCGTTGTTTGTCATGAATGCCATAAGAAAATCCAATATGGAAAATATGATGGTGACTCCTTAAAACGTTAGATTATTGGAGAGCCACGTGATACGGAAACGATTATGCGTGGTTCGGAGAGGGGTTGTTGGAAAAGTACTTAACAAGTAACTCGCTGGCTGCCCACTCTACTTTACGTACAGTTTTGCGAGAGACTGGTGGGGAAGTTCCACCGGTCTACTCTCCTAATATTTTTATCAATGGATAAGTTGATAAAAAAATCTTTTTGATCAACTTGCGCTGCAGAATATGTAGAAAATAGCAATAAGATTAATAAAATTTTTATATAATGCATTGTACCACCGCAATCAAATTAAATAGAACTTAGATTATATTTTTTATTAATCAAATGAAATTTGCTACATAGTGGTTAAAATTTTCGAAACAGTTTGTTTTTCTTTGATATATTGAACTAATTTAGATAATTGGAGACGTAAGACCTACCGCAAAAATTGAATATTTTTTATGGTTAAAAATAATCAACACTCAATTGAGTACAGAAATTTGACATAGTGGCGGAAGGAGAGGGATTCGAACCCTCGATACGACTTTTCAATCGTATAACGGTTTAGCAAACCGCCGCCTTCAGCCGCTCGGCCACCCTTCCAAGTTTAGAACTTAAGATCATATAATATCAAGACCTTTACTGCCTGTCTAATGCTTTTAACCGCAACATAAAAAACAACAATATTTTTCTGAGCAGCTCTAATGCAAACTAATTTCTACTTTTTTCAATGATTTTTTTTTGCTTTTTCCACATCAGCCCATTCTCCAACTGTCACCGTTTTTCCCTTTTCTAAATCTTTATAATGAGAAAAGAAATGAGCAATTTTATCTAGTAGATTTTTAGGTAAGTCAGAATAGTTCTTTATATTGTCATAATAGCTATCAACACTGGAGATAGGTACGGCTAATATTTTTTCATCCTCTCCTTTTTCATCTTTAGTGAGCAATGCACCTATTGGACGCACCGATATCAAAACCCCAGACGCTAAAGGAAATTGAGTTAGTACCAAAACATCCACAGGATCACCATCACCTGCACGGGTATTTGGTACAAATCCATAATTGCAAGGATAAGTCATTGAAGTAGACAAAAATCTGTCAACTTGTAATAATCCGAGCTCTTTATTAAATTCATACTTTACAGGTTCAGCATTTGCACTTATTTCAATTACTACACTTATTGCATCTGGTTTTGTCGTTACTTTACTTAAATCCATAAATTACCTATTTATTCAAGAGAAAAGATTATATAGCATACGCTTTAAAAGTGCTACATTTATCATCTATATGTAGAAACTCATGAATGGCTGAGTTGCACGGGATCATTTGTAACGCTTTTAGTAGTTGTATCCTTGACCGCTGAATGTGGCGGATCTTGTAGTAGTTGAAATAAAGCATATATTACCACAATAGTCAGCACTGCAGCAATTATTAGATTAGTCTGTGGGTTCATTAAGTTGAATAACCTTTGCTCCATAAGAAAATAATCAGCAACATATAACCCAACAGATAATATAAACATGCCTAAAGCTAATTTACAGAACGTATTTTTATGGTCTTTGTTTTTTTTCTTACTGATAGTGAAATTTGGCCTACATTCATTCTCTTCTTGCGATGCTGAATAATGTGTGTTGTTTATTATCCTCTCTTCAAACTTATTGCTATTTTGCTCCTTTAACAGCTGTTTCAAAATTGGTCCAACTCTTTTCAAGAATAAAAAACCTTGATTATTATAACCTGCAGACGCCGATATATTGAATGTTCTGTTTAGAGTACCTATCTTTTCACAATCCAGCGTATATTTAATGGCTCTATTTTGATCTTTCAAATTAATACTTTGCAGTAATCCAGCTAAATTCGCTATATATTTGAGAACAACCATGTTATCTATTATTGGTAAATTTTCCTTTTTTATAGACTCTTTGTGATATTCAGAAAGTTTATGATAATTGCCAAGTATAGAAAATAACAATACTACACCACTGTCTACTTTTATGTCTTGATGAATAGAATAATAGAAGTCAGTTATGCATTTATTTAAGGCAAACTCTCTGTTATATTTGTTGTTTAATATATTTTCTTCACTTAACAACTTTCTAACATCAATAAGTACCTTATTTTCAAAATCTTCTACTGTTTTAAATATTGATTCTCTCTTTGGATTTGCCAAAACGTTAAGTAAATCTAATTTTCTTCCATCTACTATTTCGTGTATGTCTTTACCTAACTCAGACTCCTTAATAACTTTATATATTTCATCTATGATATCTTGAGTGCTCAGATTATTACTTCCGCTTAAAATTTTATAAGCTTGAGTATAAATTAAGAACAACCCTTGTAGACTAAATTGTAAGTTAAAATATTTATCTAATGATTCCTCTTTTTTTCTAACGAATGAAGACAAACCAATATGGTTTCTGTGGTCTATTTTACCAGTTAAGTTAGCATGTTGAAAATTGCCTAAAAAAAATAAACAAGGCCTCTAATAAATTGCCTTTACCAACAATTTTTATTAATTCTTCAACTTCTTTAACCATCCCTCTAGTCCGCAATATAATAGTTATCTTTATAGTATAAAGAATATAGGATAAAACAGCAATAAATTTTATTGTATGTTTACATTCTGCATTAAAAAATTAAACCACCAAGTTAGGAGCATATCCAACCTCCACCGATAACTTGTTCGCCCTTATATGCTACACAGGCTTGACCTGGACTGATGCCAAAGTAATCGTCGTTTAAAATGACACAGGCTTTATTTTTTTCGTCAATTGAATGTATTGTTGCTAAACTTCCTGCATGTGATGACCTGAGCTTCACAGTTACTTCCATACCTTCCTTTGGTTGTTCTAACCAATTTAACTCTTTGATCAATATTTTTTTTTGCATTAATGCGTTGATCGGACCTACTATAACCTCATTATTCTCTGTATTAATTTTTATCACGTAAAGAGGCTCATTGTGTGCGATGCAGAGGCCTCTTCTCTGTCCCACTGTAAAATTTACTATGCCGCTGTGCTCACCTAGCACTTTTCCATGAATATCTACTATTTTACCTTTCTGTACAGATTGTGGAGCTAATTTAGCTATTGTTTTACTATAGCTTTCGGAAACAAAGCATATATCTTGACTATCCGGCTTTTCAGAGATTTGTAAGCTAAAATATTTTGCTAATTTTCTTATATCACTTTTATAGAACCCACCTAGTGGAAATCGCAAAAGCTTTAACTGCTCCTCAGTTGTAGCAAACAAAAAATAACTTTGATCTTTACTTTTATCAATACTTCTGCACAACTTTACCTCACCATTTTCTTCTAATCTTCTTACGTAATGTCCTGTTACTAGTACATCTGCACCAAGATTTTTTGTAACTTGCAATAGATCACGAAATTTTACCGTCTGGTTACACCTTACACACGGTATGGGAGTTTCCCCACGCATATAAGTATTTGCAAAATCCTCTATTACTTCCTTTTTGAATATTTCCTCGTAGTCTAAAATATAGTGGGGAAAGCCAACACTTTCAGCCACGTATTTGGCATCATAAATATCCTGTCCAGCGCAGCATGCACCTTTTCTTGCGTTAGCATTACCGTCGGTGCCATAGAGTTGAAGAGTCACACCTATAACTTTGTATCCAAGATTATGTAGCAATGCTGCAGCAACTGAACTATCAACTCCACCAGACATTGCAACAACAGCCTTAGTTTGATGCGGAGCTTTATCTTTTAACAAAGGTTCAATTTCAAATTCTTTTAGCATAATCGCCTTAATTTATAAACGCAAATCTTGTGTCATTCTAACATACAACTGTGCAAACGTTTTAATTTGGGAGAAATTTACATAGTAGATGATGTCATTCCAGTGTGTGACACTGGAATCTAGTGTCTATTTATACAAATTCATTAAAACAGCATATTTATTTGTAATCAAGTTTCTTGGATCTCAGTGTTTGGGCACTGAGATGACACCCCTTCCTTATGAAAATTGCCTTCAAATTACTTGGTGCGTGACACTGGTATCTCATTTATATTACATAATTCCATCAAAACAATTCGATAAACTACCTTCAAAAACAATTTAATCTTGCTTGAATAAAACATGGCCAAAATAATCCATGTTTTCAAGCACTTTTCCACTACCCAAGGCAACACAACAAAGTGGATCATCTGCAACGCGAACTGGTAATCTTGTTGTTTCACTAATAACTTTACCCAAGTTACGCAATAATCCACCGCCACCAGATAAAATTATTCCTCTATCAACTATATCAGAAGAAAGTTCAGGTGGAGTACTCTCCAGTGCAGTCCTAATAGCAGAAATTATCTGATGTACAGGCTCTATTAAACTCTCTGCAACTTGGTATTCTGATAAAAGCATTTCCTTTGGCATGCCACTCACTAAATCCCTGCCTTTAATTATCATTCCCTCTTTGTTATTTTCACCTGGAAGACTGGCTGAACCTACATTTTTCTTAATTTTTTCAGCAGTTGTTTCACCAATTAATAACTTGTGATTTTCACGAATATATGACTTTATTGCCTCATCCATAATATCACCACCTACTCTGGCAGAACGCGAATAAACAATTCCGCCTAAAGAAATAATTGCAACTTCAGTTGTACCACCCCCTATGTCAACAATCATAGAGCCTTCAGGCTCGGTAACAGGGAGTCCAGCGCCAATTGCTGCAGCCATTGGTTCTTCAATTAAGAATACTTCGTTTGCACCAGCACTTTCTGCTGCATCTTGTATAGCACGCCTTTCAACTGGAGTGGACCCAGATGGAACACATATGATAATATTAGGTTTGTTGACAGTGAATTTTGTGTTTGCATTACGTATGAAATATTTTAACATTTCTTCCGCGCTTTTAAAATCAGCAATAACTCCATCTTTCAATGGCCTTATCGCTTCTATTTCTCCAGGCGTCTTTCCAAGCATCATCTTAGCTTTTTTACCAAAAGCATAAGGAACGTAGCTTCCTTTTCTTTTACTCTCGCTACAACAGAAGGTTCATCAAGCACTATCCCCTGACTTTTCTGATAAACTAAAGTATTTGCAGTACCAAGGTCTATAGCAATATCGCTAGCAAACAAACCTTTGAAAGTAAAAAGGCTATAAAACTTTCCGGTTAATTTTTGAACAAAACTCATACACAACTCAAGAAAACCATTTATTGAGACAAATTATACTTTTCAGATAAGTAGCTAGTGTAGCATTCAATATCTAAATCCCTGCCTGTTACCTTTTTTAGCTGTTTCAAAAAGTCATACTTTGCACTGTATACATTTTGAGAGAACCAATCGATAAGTAAACTAAAATCTCCTTTTACTATAGCATCCAAACATTCGTAATGATTCTTCTTAATGAAAGAAAAAAACTGCACAGCAGCGATTAATGCTATAACTTTAATAGGAAAGTAGCCTATAACACCACTTGTCCAATGCTCATCTTGAAAATAAGTGTCTAGCTCATTTTTAGCTTTTACTGGAATTTTATAGTGCTTAATACCTTCAAGCCATTTATCATGCAGATCTTTGATTTCTAACGTACCATTTATTATATCCTGTTCTAACTTAGTTCTCATCATAATATGTGCTAATAAAGTGAACTCATCCGCATTCTTTAAAAAAGATGAAAGATTTACTTTATTGAAAATCAAGTACAAATTTTCAACACTGCTATTAGTTTTGCCTTTTATAGCAAATTTCTCTTTTATGTGTGGTTGGATGAACTCAATAAATTCTCTAGATGTTCCAATCATCCTTTCCATGAATAACCCTTGAGTTTCATGCATAACATGTTTCGTAATGGAGCTCTTTATAGAATTTTGCGCTAAACATTTTTGATGAATTGCATAACCATTATGCCGTAAAAGTAAAAACAAACCACAACAAAAATCAGATTCATCATAATCTATAGGATCATAATAAGAAGTGGAAATCTCATTTAGTGTAACACTCATTTGATGTAAGCACGACGAGCCAAGTTCAATCTGTTTCTGAATTGCAACTTTTTGTATACTGGTAACCTTATCTTTCTTCTGCTTTTCAATTATTTTCTCTACATTTTCACTAAAAAATTTGCCTAACTTAGGAAATATTTCCTTTATGTTCTTTTCTGTGATATTAGAGTCATAGTCAGCAAGCAGTGAGTCATATTTTGAGCACTTTAATTGCTGCGATTTTATAGAAGCTACTTCACGAACGAGTTTGATTAGATCAGCAAAGCGTTCTTTTAGCTTTTCTAAGTTACTGACTTCATAATTAGATAGCTTCCATAAATTTTGACATTCAATCTTAGCTTTGGACAAAGATTTGACTAAATCAACAGGAATAGCACTATTGCTTTTATGTATTCCCTCTATTAACTTTAGCTGCGTAGCGTCTGCACCCTTAGTATTGCTAAGAGCATCTGCTAATGATTCTTTTATTGCATCATGAGAGATAATTTCATGTCTAATTTCCTCTAGAAGACACATTTGTTCGATCTTATCCTCTATATCCAATTGGCTTTTGCTTAGTACTTTGAGTGTATTTTCGATATTCCTTACCTCACATAATACTTTTTCTAAAAACTTACAAGATCTCATTTTTATTCATTGTTTTGAAAACATCTGTTTAACATCGTAATAGATTAATAATAAAGTTAAAAGTATATTTGCTTACAGTACAATAAAAAAATTGTATTTTTATTCCTTTATTGGATTTTTCAACGTAGGGTCGAGAACCTTACTATTACCCACAAGTATAGAATTGATGAGCAAGTCGCCATCCTTCTGCTAAATGAAAAAGACGTCTCCATCCTTTCCAAAGAGTAATGGGACCTGGTTTTGGATCATTTTTTCTGGCCAAATGTCCCCCAAGTTCAGGAAACAGCTTCTTTTATAGTAGGAGTTACATTTGGGCATTTATGTATTTTTACGTATAAAACTTTCCATTCTTCTTCAGCTAATAAGGTAGTACACGGTAATAGTTCTTGCGATTGTTGTAATAAAGAAAATTCTCCATGCAATCACTGTTAGATATCTCATTAGCCTTTCTGCTGTTGCAAGCTTCAATTTTGAGGCCAGATTTTAAAATTTTGTGTAATATCTCTATTTTCCATCTAAGACAATAACTTTTTCAATAGCCTCGTTAAAGCTGTTGACTGGAATAATAGCATCCATTCTAGTGGATCTATTTCAGGCAAAGAGTCTTTTTCAACAACATAGACTGCATACAGTGGAAGATTAGGTAAATTTTCCGTTTTATGCCTAATATTATTTTTAGATAAATTCATCATGAAGCTTCCAAACCTAACCTCTAAATATGCCGTCCTTTTTGGCTTATTATCTTTTGCAGGAATTTCAACTTTTATTATACCTGCACAATTAATAACTTCCCGCAACTTTTGTTCGTTTTTTCTAGGACATCGATATTTTCTATTCTATTTTGGCAAGCTCTTACTAAAACTGCTGAGTTAAGACTATGTGCAACTTCAAATAAATCATACATATCTGCTTCCCTATCGCATACAGTTATAGCTTCCATAGGCGTCAAGTTAAGGAAAAGTAGCATAAGAAAGAAGAGAAGCGGTAAAAATTATTTTAGACATTAAACGATAAAATTAGTAATTTATAGACTCTTAAAAAAAAATTATCTTATTTTAGATCAAGATTTCTTAAAAAATAAATATAACAAATAAACCTTAAATGGTTGCTATATTGGGCGTATTCTCTTAACTTGACGCGTATGGTTATAGCTTCAGTCTGAGATGAATCTAGACTAATGTTTGTTTCTTTTAAAGTTTCTATCCACTTTATACTCTCTTTATCTTCAATATGGACAGTATCGTTTTTCTTAACATGGCTTTTATCTTCTTCAGAAATAGTAGGCCTCAAGTAAACCTTTTATTCCTAGCGCCAAGCCTTCTGTACTCACAGTAAAGGCTGTTTAGGTTTGTCCCTTTTTCTTGAAATATCTCCCAATCCTCTTGTTTTTTTATGGTGAGTATATGAAATGTAATTTGTATCACAAGAACTCTTTTGTGAGCTTTCATTCTTTCAGCTGTTTTAGCAACATGTGAAGCCAAAATCTCACTTTCTTTTACATTCTTATTTTGAAAAAAGCGTTTGCTTCAGACCAACTTTCACATGCCTGATTGATTGAACTTTCAGGCGATTCAGCAAAACTATTTTTAAAAGCCTCTTACTTGATCTTATATCACCAAAATTAACAATTCCAAATTTACTTTCTGCCCATTTACCAGTTGAGGTGCTTATATTTCTTTTCATCATATATTCCATTTTTAGATCATAGATCTATTTATAATAGAAAGTTGAATTAGTAAAATAGCAGCTTTTTCTCCATTTATAGATTTATGGGTAATAGTAAG
>NZ_QPIP01000067.1 GCF_003344345.1 Wolbachia endosymbiont of Cylisticus convexus
TAGCTCTTTTCATAATAGTCCGAAAAGCTTATAGAAAAGCGGAATCAACAGCATGACGAAAAGATGTGAATAGAGGGATGTTTTTCCTAGCTCTGTTTTTTATAGCAAACCAATGATGCTCAATTTTGTTAAAATCGGGAGAATAAGGCGGTAGATATAAAATTTCTGCGCCAACTCCTTTAGCAAATTCAGTAATCTTATTAGACTTATGAAAAGTAGCATTATCAAGGATAACAGTTTGTCCAGGTTTCAAAATCGGTGTCAGAAACTGCTCAAACCATTTATTAACATATTACAGTGGCCTTCAAATGTTAACGGAACAACTATTTTCCTGCCGTTTAAGGCTGCAATCATACTGATTCGTTGAATTTTTTTACCAGATTTTAGAGCATAAAACCTCTGTCCCTTCTGGCAATATCCATAAGGGTAGTCCTCGGTGTTATCAATGCCAGACTCATCTATATAAACTAAGTTTTGAGGTTCTTTTGTTGCTATAATTTTCAAAAATTCAGCGCGTTTTTCTTCGTCCCTTTCTTTGTATCCATATGTCTTTTTTTGCGTGTGAGTCCAATTTTTTTAAGAGCTCGATGAATCGTTGGGATACTAACATTGCTCCAAAGCTTAGCCATTTCCGATAGAGTTTTTCCACCATATTTTTTAGCAAATTCAGTAAATTTATTCCAGTCAGTAATTTTGTGATTATAACCTCCATTTCCAAGTTTTTTTGACTGAAAATCTCCTGTTTCTTTTTTCTTTGCTGCCACTCCCATAACGTAGTTCTTCCAATTTTAAATCTTGCTGCCACTGCTTCTCTGCTTTCTCCTTCTTCTAGTGATTCCATTGCTTTTTTTCTTAAATCATAACTATATGCTGCTGGCATACTTACCTTCACTACTATAAAATCTTATTTTACCTCGTTTGTACTATTATGAAAAGAGCTATAATAATGTGCTAATGCTTATTTTAAGCGTGATTTGGTTGAATGTAGAAAAAATAAAAAAGACATACAGCCGCTATAATTTTATGTAATCCGCCAATAAATACCCTGAGTTTTTTACTGAATTTTGTGATTGAGCCTACAGGTCAAAAACAATGGATCATAAATACCCTTACTGCTACGGTAAGAGAAATAGCAAGGTCCGTCAAGTGGCTTTTTGCAATATCAGAATCGATTATAAATCCCTACAAATCAATTTTAACAAAAATACCTTAGTGCATTTTCAAATACAAGCATCCCATCACCATATTTTGGCACAGCAACACCTAAGCGTTTGTACTTTTCCTTTTCAAACGGCCAGTTATCTTGCTGAGTGAAAAACATTCCCCTCTCTGGGTGAGGCATTAAAGCTAGCACTCTACCACTTTTGTCTGACAAAGCTGCCAGATCATATGTAGATCCGTTTGGATTGTAAGGAAATTGTAAATTTGCATAGTCACCATTTTCATCAACGTAACGCAGTGCAAAGGAATTATTTTCAACCAATTGATTTAAAATATCTTGATCCATAAAAAACCTGCCTTCTCCATGAGCAACAGGAAGATATAGTTCATTCAGACCCTGTAGCCAAACAGAATTACTTTGTGGATTAACTTTCACTCTAACCCAACAGCATTGATAATTACCTATATCATTAGGAATTAAAGCTAGATTAGAGAATTCTGGAACTAATTTTACTAATATCTGGCAACCATTACATATTCCTATAATAAGCTTATCCTGAGATAAGAAATCTTGAAATTCGTCTAACAAGTTGTTCTTAATACGCAAAGCAAATGCATTGCCAGCACCAGTGTCATCACCGTAGGAAAAACCTCCTGGAATTGCAAGTACATTGCTTGATTTTAGTTTATCTGGATTATTTATAACCTCATTAATGTGAACAATTTTTACTTCTACATTGCTGATATCAAGTTTTCTGCTACATTCCATAAATGCAAATGCAGTTTCTTTTTCACAATTTAAGCCATAACCAGATAAAACAATAACTTTCATGAATCAAAAAACTCGAACTTTCTTTTTACAAAATTTGCTATTAAATTCAAAGCAAATAGCATTAACAACAAAGCTATAATTGCAATGGCAGCAAGTTCAATAAATGCAATTTCAGGACTACTTGACCATATATATATTTGTACAGGTAGAACAGTTGCTGGATCGAAGAAGGATGTAGGTGTATCAGCAATAAATGCTACCATACCTATCATAAGTAAAGGGGAAGACTCTCCTAAAATCCTTGCAATTGCAAGCACAGCACCATGTATTATCCTTGGTAACGCAATCGGCAAAGAGTGATCCAATATTACCTTGACGTGAGGTGCTCCAAGAGCAAAAGCTGCATCTTTTATTGCAATAGGAACGTTTGTAAAGGCATTTTTTGTTGCAATGATAATATTAGGCAGCATCATAAATGAAAGAGTCATCCCACCAACAAGCGGTGAAGAACGGGGTAGCTCAAATATGCCAAGGTAGAGAGTCAGTCCTACTACACCAAATATTATCGAAGGCACTGCAGCAAGGTTGTTCATGCTAATTTCTACAATACTAGTTATTAGCCTATTTTTAGGCATAAATTCATAAAGACAGACGCCCGACATAATTCCTATTGGTAGTGCCAATACTAAGCACACTACAATTGTCATTAATGAACCGATAAATGCCCCTAAAATCCCTGCATTCTCGGGCTCACGAGAATCAGACTTGAGAAATAGAGACTTATTAAAAAATTTTCTTACTCTCCCCTTTTCTTTCAAGCAATCAAGTAATTTAGCATAACGATCATTCAAACATTTATTTTTATATACTGAATTGATCACACTCGATGCGGTAAACCAAATCTCATATTCACCACTATTTTTTACTCTCTTAAGAAAAAACTTCTCTAGCTCCTTGTAAGAGTTACGACTTAAAATTTCGTCACTGTCTTTAAAGTCAATTCCTTCAAACACTTTATGTAAAGAATTATTGAGTAGGATAATGGACTTATATCGCAAATCACCAGGATTATTCGTTAAAGTAAGATCAGCACTTATTTCAATTGGCAATAAAATTTTCGTTACTGTTAAGGCGCTATAGGAGTTAACTAATATACTTAACAATATACATATAGGGCAGCCAAGTGAGATAACTAGTGCCGTGAAAGAGCAAAAGCGTAACATTCTGTTCTTTTCATTTTTCCTTTTTATACGAGCGTGCACACGCCTTGACTGAAGCAATTTAAGGAATTTTTTCTTTATACTCATTTATTTTTCCTGGATCCTATCGTCAAGCCCATAGATGTACAAACGTCCAGTTTAATAACCATTGATGTCATGCATAGTAGCTGACACTGGAATCCAGTCATAAAAATATCTACAAATCAGGTAACAGCCTACATGCTAAAAATAACATCCATGATATAGAATAAGGCAGATCCCAGTGTCATGCACTGGAATGACACAATTGACATCACTCCCTATTGTATCTACTTAGATTTCTTTTTAACATAAGTAGTACGTTCTTTGACCCTTGCAGCTTTCCCAAACAGCTTGCACAGATAATACAATTTTGCTCTACGGACCTTTCCCTTTCTTATCACTTGTACTGAAATCAATGCAGGAGAGTAAACAAAAAATTGTGATACTATACTTTCTCCATGACTTACCTTTCTAACTGAAAAAGAAGAGTGTAATCCGCGGTTTCTTTGTGAAATGCACACGCCTTCAAATATCTGTATACGTTCACTTGCACCGTCAACTACTTTAAAAGTGACCTTCAAATCATCACCAGGACGAAAGACCGGCAGCTCTTTAGTTAGTATTTGCATTTGCTGCTCATTAAATTTCTCAAGCAAATTTGTCATTTATCATCTCCATTCAACAACTCGGGTCGACGCTTCTTTGTTATAACATAAGATTGCTCCTGCCTCCAATCATTTATTTTTCTATGATTGCCAGACAATAGAACCTCAGGAACTTTATACCCATTCCACTGCTCAGGTCTAGTATATTGAGGATATTCAAGCATACCACCACTATAACTAAAACTTTCTTCAGTAACGCTATCGGAATTACTTACTACACCTGGAAGAAGCCTAACGCATGTATCAAGAACTACCATTGCAGCCGGCTCACCTCCTGAAAGTATATAATCTCCAATACTTAACTCATAAGGAGTATATACATCAATTATTCTTTGGTCAATACCTTCAAATCGACCACACAATATTGTTATATGAGGAAACTCTAATAATTCTCTGGCAATATTCTGATTAAATTTTGTGCCAGATGGAGTCATATAAATAAATCTAGTATTTTTATGAACAGAAAGCACGTTATTAACTGCATCGCCAACCACATCAGGACGCATAACCATTCCTGCTCCACCTCCATATGGAATATCATCCACAGTTGAATGTTTATCTTTTGCAAAAGAACGAATACTTATTACTTCAAGGTTCCATATTTTTTTTTCTAACGCTTTTCCGGCAAGAGAATAGTTCAAAAACCCGGGGAACATTTCTGGAAATATGGTTAACACTGTAACACTAAATGTCATTAGCAAATTTGTAGTAAACTAAGTAGCAATTTGATATTATCTTATAGTATACAGCTAAATTAATCATGTCATCGAATAAAATCATTTACGAAGGTAAAGCAAAATCCATTATAGCAACTGAAGACTCGTTAACTGTCATACAGCACTTTAAAGATGATGTTACAGCGTTCAACAAGGAAAAATATGAAATCATTGAGGGTAAAGGAATAATTAATAATCATGTTAGTGCTTTTATCATGAAAAAGCTTGAAGAAGCAGGAATTAGCACGCACTTTATAAAAACTCTAAACAAAAGAGAACAGCTAGTTAAAAAGCTCAAGATAATACCTATTGAGGTAGTAGTTAGAAATATTGCAGCTGGCAGCTTTTGCAAACGTTTTAATATCAAAAAAGGTGAGGTGCTTACAACTCCTATAATCGAATTTTTTTACAAAAATGATGACCTAGCCGACCCAATGGTGAATGAAAATCACATACTGTACTTTAATTGGCTATCTAGCAAAGAAATGGATGAAGTTAAAACTACAACTTTAAAAATCAACGAAGTTTTAGTCCACCTATTTTCAAACGCAAGTATATCTTTAGTTGATCTCAAATTAGAATTTGGCAGATTAATAAATGACAGTACTAAAATCATTTTAGCTGATGAAATTAGCCCTGATAACTGCAGGTTATGGGATAAAAATACTTATAAAAAGCTAGATAAAGACGTCTTTCGTTTGAATTTAGGAGATTTAAAGAAAGTGTATCTAGAAGTTGCAAAAAGACTGTCAGTAAAGTTAGATTAACTAAATACCACTCTATCAGATAGAGGATTACATGCCTCATCAAGTTTTCCAATAATTTCAATTCTTTCTCCACATCCTTGAAAATAATTTTTCACATTTTCTATATTTTCAGGATCTATGATCAATACCATACCAATGCCACAATTAAATGTTTTTAGCATTTCTTTCTTTTCTATTTTGCCTTCTTCTTCCAGCCATAAAAATATATCTGGCCATTTCCAGGAGTTAATGTCTATGTTTGCAAATAAGTTTTTTGGAAGAATCCGCGGAATATTATCTATTAAGCCACCACCTGTTATATGTGCAATGCCTTTTACCTTTGGCATAATAGGCAACAAAGAATCAACATATATTTTTGTTGATTCAAGTAGTATTGCACCCCAAGATTTATTATTCCATGGAGATATATCATTATAATTTATACTTAAGCTTTTGAAAATATGGCGCACCAAAGAAAACCCATTTGAATGAATTCCATTTGACTCTAAGCCGACTATATAGTCACCTTCCTTCATAGCATCACATTTTGGAAGAATTTTGCTTTTATCAACTACACCAACTACAAATCCTGCAAGGTCATAGTGATTATTACCATACATTCCAGGCATTTCCGCAGTTTCTCCACCAACCAATGCTATTTTAGCTTGTTTGCACCCCTCTGCAATGCCCTGGATCACAGATAACAAAACGTCCTTGGTCAAAATGCCTGTTGCAAAGTAATCAAGAAAAAATAAAGGCGTTGCTCCTTGTGCAAGTAAGTCATTTACACACATTGCAACTAAATCTATACCTATAGTATCATGCTTATTCACTTCTTGAGCTATTAACAATTTTGTTCCCACTCCATCAGTTGAGGAAACGAGCACTGGATGGTCGTACTTCTTACTCAGTGTAGAAAAATCAAACAATGCAGAAAATGACCCTACTTCGCTAATTACTTCTTCTCCTTTAGTCTTTTCAATAATAGGTTTAACTTTTTTTATCAGCTCATTATATAGTTTTAGATCTATCCCTGATTTAGTATAAGTACTCATAGTTCTTTTATAAATCTCACAATTATTAATACTACATTAATGCTTTGACACAAAAAATACAACGAAACTTTCTCTTAAATTGACTACTACGTGCCTACCAATATAGGGTTAACTTAAATCATTTATACTTTTATCCAATGAATAAAAACATACTGTTAATAACGGAGCTGTTATCAGGACGAATGCTTCACGATTTCGCTAACTCTATGAATGGAATAATGTTTGGCTTAGAAGAACTTGAAGTAGTAGATGAAAACAATGCTAATATACAAAAGGGAGCATTGTCATTGCTTAAAGAAAGTTCTGACGACTTAATATATAAATATAAAGTTATGAAGCAAGCATATTCTTCTTCATCAGATAATTGCAGCTTTGATAAGACTAAATCCAATATAGAAAATTATTTATTAAAAAAAAAGTAAAGCTTAAGTGGAAGATAAGTGAATGCCCTACAGAAGACTTAATTGAAAGAATAAATAAGATAATCTCCAATATGGTGATAACTATAGCCAGTGCAGTAGCAGAAGTTGAGCTAGTCTCTATTCTACTGAGTCAAACAGAAGATAAAACACTATTAACTATAAAAATTCTAAATGAACATAAGCCAATAAGCAAATCATTAGTGAATAAATTAACAAAAAAAAATGATATTGACTTAGATACAAAAGACATTAGTATCTATATGACTTCTTTGCTGTTAGAGCATTATAATACTGAAATCAATTGTACTTGCGAAAGCAATTCGCTGAGGATAGATTTAACTATAACTTGAAACGACTTCGTATCTTATGAAAAGCACTCAATAGACTTCTTGCATAACCTAAGGAAGCAGCTCAAAATTATAGAAAGAGGCAAAACCGTAAACCGAAACGCCTTCGTCTATTTCTATACCTGTCTGAAATTATTTTAAATCGCTTAAGTAAACCAATAACTACAACTCTTTGGCTAGAAAATTCTCTGCTTTTTTGTCTTTTGGTAAAGGGTGCTTTTTTGATCTCCTATGAGGGAGTTGAACATTTTTATGAAACTTTTGCATACCCCTATCAGCTAAAACTTGATAACATCGACTCTTTAAAAATCCTAAAGTCATGTCATTTACCGTTAGCAAAGGAAGTACATACAATTTTCTTACTTTCTTTTGCTATAACTATAGCCCTACTCATAATAGTCGAAAAAGAGTAAGATATGGATTTATAGTAGTGAAGGTAAATAGTTATGACGTAAGGAAAAAGGTAATGGAAGCGTTGGATGAAGGAGAAAACTATTGCCAAGAGATTTAAGATCGGAAAAACAACTTTATATGAGTGGAAGAAAAGACGTGAGAAAACGGGAGATTTTCAGTCAAAAACGTGGGCTATAACCATAAAATTACCGACTGGAATGCATTTGCAAGGTGGCAAAACTCAGTCAGAGATGCTGGTGCAATATTAGTAGACAATCGAGCACTTAAAAATATAGGATTCACAAGACTTACGGATACAAAGAAAGAAATGAGGAAAAGCGAGCTCAATTTGTAAGGGTTATAGCGACAAAAGAACCTCAAAACTTAGTATATATAGATGAATCTGGTATTGATAATACCGAAGACTATCCCTATGGATATTGCCAGAAAGGACAGCCCTAAAATCTGGAATCAGCATGGTTGCAGCCTTAAGTGGAAGAAAAATAGTTGCTCCGTTAATCTTTGAAGGCCACTGCAATATGTTAATAAATGGTTTGAGCAATTTCTGACACCGATCTGGACAAACTTTGATAATGCTACTTTTCATAAGTCTAATAAGATTACCGAACTTGCTAAAGGGGTTGGTGCAGAAATTTTATATCTGCC
>NZ_QPIP01000068.1 GCF_003344345.1 Wolbachia endosymbiont of Cylisticus convexus
TAGCTCTTTTCATAATAGTCCGAAAAGCTTATAGAAAAGCGGAATCAACAGCATGACGAAAAGATGTGAATAGAGGGATGTTTTTCCTAGCTCTGTTTTTTATAGCAAACCAATGATGCTCAATTTTGTTAAAATCGGGAGAATAAGGCGGTAGATATAAAATTTCTGCGCCAACTCCTTTAGCAAATTCAGTAATCTTATTAGACTTATGAAAAGTAGCATTATCAAGGATAACAGTTTGTCCAGGTTTCAAAATCGGTGTCAGAAACTGCTCAAACCATTTATTAACATATTACAGTGGCCTTCAAATGTTAACGGAACAACTATTTTCCTGCCGTTTAAGGCTGCAATCATACTGATTCGTTGAATTTTTTTACCAGATTTTAGAGCATAAAACCTCTGTCCCTTCTGGCAATATCCATAAGGGTAGTCCTCGGTGTTATCAATGCCAGACTCATCTATATAAACTAAGTTTTGAGGTTCTTTTGTTGCTATAATTTTCAAAAATTCAGCGCGTTTTTCTTCGTCCCTTTCTTTGTATCCATATGTCTTTTTTTGCGTGTGAGTCCAATTTTTTTAAGAGCTCGATGAATCGTTGGGATACTAACATTGCTCCAAAGCTTAGCCATTTCCGATAGAGTTTTTCCACCATATTTTTTAGCAAATTCAGTAAATTTATTCCAGTCAGTAATTTTGTGATTTACTATTATAATTCTATTATCTTGAATGTCTACACTGTCTAGATTACTTACATCTAAAACAAACAAAGTTGAAATACATACTATAAAAAGCAGTAACTCCTGTCTGAACGCAACTTCTGATACAAAAGCTGATTTTATTCCTTCACAAGAATATTGGATTGCTTTTATTAGACGAATAATGCTTTTCTTCATTATCAATTTAAAAACTCAATGAATTACACTTATTGCACTCAGGTAAAAAATGCATGAAAACACCTTTCAGTAATGATCACTTACAAAGTAGGAATCATGCTATAAATACGCAGATTTTTACAGTTAAAGTCTGCACATTATTTGAACTAGGAGAATTAATACAAAGCCTTTCAACGAGCAACCAAATACTCAAGTAATTATATATCGACAACCATAATAAAAAATCCCTTTAATTAAATTTCTCACTCACTTGAATTTGCTACGTTACAAAATTCTTATTAAAGTAGAGTAATATTAGTTTTAATATTTAAACGTTTTGTACTTGCTGTAATGACTTCACTTCCAAATTGCTATTCTTTACATATTGAATTGCAAGTACTAACGCTTTACTTCCAGAAGCTGTGGTGCTGTAAGCTATATTTTGCAAAATAGCAGTTCTCCTGATACCTTTGCTGTCTGAGACTGATTTTACACCTTTTGAAGTATTGATCACTAGATTTATTTTTCCATCTTTGAGCATATCAACTATGTGGGGTCTGCCTTCTCTCACTTTATTTACAGCTTTTGCAACAATGCCGTTATTATTCAGATACAAAGCTGTGCCTTTGGTTGCATATATTTCAAAGCTCAGTTCTTTCAACATCCGTGCAACAGGTAATATATACTCTTTATCATCATCTTTTACTGAAACTAAAGCTGTTCCTTCTGTTGGTAATTTGTATCCTGCAGCTATGTGCACTTTTGCAAGTGCTGCCTCGAAGGATAAGTCGATTCCCATCACTTCTCCTGTTGACTTCATCTCAGGACCAAGTAGGATATCAGTTTCCGAAAAGCGCATGAATGGAAAAACTGCAGCTTTAATAGCAAAGTGATCGAGAGATTTTTTCTCTTGATCTAATTTTTTGCCTAAAATAACTTCAGTAGCGAGCTTTGCAATAGGAACATTGATTACTTTAGAAACAAAAGGAACTGTACGACTAGCTCTAGGATTAACTTCAAGTATGTATACATCACTCCCTTGAACAGCAAACTGAATGTTTATCAGGCCTTTCACTTTTAATGCTAATGCTATTCTCTCAGTTTGGAGCTCGATCTCTTTTATTACTTCGTCACTCAATGTATTTGTCGGTATTGAGCATGTTGAATCGCCAGAGTGGATACCAGCTTCTTCAATATGCTCCATGACCGCTGCAATGAAAACTTTTTTCCCATCACACACAGCATCAACATCAATCTCAACTGCATTGACTAAAAATTTATCAAGAAGCAGCGAACCATGCTCAAAGATTTTAGTGTGATTCAGGACGTACCTTTTGAAACTATCAATATCATGCAGAATTGACATAGACTGACCGCCGAGGACATATGATGGCCTGACTACTAGTGGAAACCCCACCTTTTCTGCGTTGGTTAACGCTTCTTCCACTGAATAGCAGATAGAGTTTTCAGGTTGTTTTAAATTAAGCTGCAAAGCAAGATTTTTAAACCTCATGCGATCTTCTGCAAGGTCAATAGAATCAAAAGATGTACCCAATATATTAAAACCTCTTTCATTCAGCACTTTGGCTAACTTTAAAGGTGTTTGACCACCTATTTGAACTATTACACCAACCAGTGTGCCATCTTCTTGCTCTTTACTTAGTATTTCAAGCACATCCTCTGCAATGAGCGGTGCAAAATATAAACGATCAGCAGTATCATAATCAGTTGAAACGGTTTCTGGATTACAGTTAATCATTATTGTTTCATATCCCATTTCTTTGGCTGCAGAAACTGCATGTACGCATGCATAATCAAACTCAATACCTTGACCAATGCGATTTGGACCACTTCCTAAAATCACGACTTTTTTTCGATCCGAAATATTCGCCTCACATTCCGTTTGATTTTTAACATCACCCTCATAACAACCATACATATAAGCAGTGCTTGATTCAAATTCAGCTGCACAGGTGTCTACACGCTTATAAATTTGTTTAATGCCAAATTTTTTCCTCATTGCTTCAATTTGCTCTGATGTCATTCCAGTGCGTGACACTGGAATCCACCTATTTTTTTCTTGGATCCCAGTATCAAGTACTGGGATGACAGAGGTAGGTCTATTACTTAATTTTGCTAATCTTGCGTCTGAAAATCCCATTTTTTTCAGCTCTAATATTTCATGTGCAGTTCCAGGAAGGCCATTTTCCTTGATTTTTTGTTCAGCCAAGATGATTTGCTGTATATTTTGCAGAAACCATAAGTCATATCCTGTAATCGAATTTATTTCTTCTATGCTTATTCCATGACGCATTGCGTCAGCAGCAATCAGTAATCTGTTTGGCAGCAATTTTGCTAATTGAGATCTGATGTGATCAATATCAGTATTTTCAGGAAATACTTCATTAAGTCCCGTAAGCCCAGTTTCAAGCGAGCGAAAAGCTTTCTGCAGCGACTCATTAAAAGTGCGGCCAATTGACATCACTTCTCCCACTGATTTCATGGAGGTTGATAATTCACAATTTGTCCCCTTAAATTTTTCAAACTCAAATCGAGGAATTTTAGTGACGATATAATCAATCACTGGTTCGAATGCTGCTGGTATTATTGGAGCGCAGTCGTTACGTATTTCATCAAGTGAATAGCCAATAGCAAGTTTAGTTACAATTTTTGCAATAGGATAGCCTGTTGCTTTTGAGGCAAGTGCAGAAGAGCGAGAAACCCTTGGATTCATTTCAATTACAACGAGGCTTTCATCTTCTTTAGGGTTCACTGCAAACTGAACATTTGCACCACCGGCGCTAACATCAATTTCTCTCAACACTGCTATAGATGCATTTCTCATTTGTTGATATTCAGCATCACGCAGAGTCAGAGCAGGAGCAACTGTGATACTATCTCCGGTGTGCACTCCCATTGGATCAACATTTTCTATTGAACACACTATTATACAGTTATCCTTGCAGTCACGGATAACTTCCATTTCATATTCTTTCCAGCCGATAATTGATTCATCTATCTGAACTTCATTTATTGGCGAAATTTTCAGAGCACTTTCTGCAATATTGAAAAATTCCTCTTTATTGTATACTATGCCGCTACCTGCACCACCAAGGGTGAATGACGAGCGGATAATTGCTGGCAATCCAATGTAATTCAAAGCCTTTTTTATTTGTTCTTGACTTTTTATAATGATACTTTTGGGGTATTTTAGCCCTATTTTATCCATGGATTGGCGAAATAATTCTCTATCCTCTGCTTTTTTTATTGCTTCTCTATTTACCCCTATTAATTCTACGTTGTATTTGTCTAACACTCCATCATCTGCAAGTTTTATTGTGCAATTGAGTGCTGTTTGCCCACCCATTGTTGGCAATATTGCATCTGGTCTCTCCTTAATTATAATTTTCTCTATGATTTCAGGTAACATCGGCTCAATATAAGTTGCATCAGAGAACTCAGAATCTGTCATTATAGTTGCAGGATTGGAGTTAACTAAAATGACTTTATAACCTTCACTTTTTAATACTTTACAGCTTTGCGTTCCAGAATAATCAAATTCACACGCTTGACCTATAACTATTGGGCCTGCCCCTATTACTAATATAGATTCTATATCTGTACGTTTTGGCATAATTACAATAACGGTCTCTATTCAAGTAATGTTACCAATCTTTCCTGTATATGTGAATTTTTATTAAACCTAACTACTTTTAGGCTTAACGTATAACTTTACAAACATTGCAATTTGCGTGGCAGGTTCCAATGCTTGACTGTACGAACATTTGTTTTTAGTTAAGGTGCCACACAATAGATGATGTCATCCCAGTGCCCAGACACTGGGATCCAGAAAACTTAACTTTAAATAAGTGGCTGCATAATAAAGACTAGATTCCAGACTGGAATGACACCATAGAGGCACTGGGATGACATCCTTCCTAGTGGACTCAAATCACAATGTTCATACAGTTGTGGGCTTAACGGTATCTTTGCAGATACTATGGTAATTTATTCAGGAGATCTGCTAAGTGGTAAGATTTGTCCTGATACGCTACAATCGTTAGAAGCAAGCTCCACAAATTTGTCTGTTAGTTCATCAGGTGGCACCAATTCAGATGTGTCTTTTCCGGGAAACGCTTGCTTATACATTTCACTATCGATAGGCCCTTCCGAATACACGGCATTTATGCATAAGTTCGTATGTTTTGTCTCAGATGCATATATCTTCACCATTGCTTCTAGTGCAGCCTTACTTGCAGCATATGGTACCCAATATGGATAAGAGGAAGGAGAAAGTGTCACCTCTGAGGTCATGAATATCACTCTTCCAGCATTAGATTTTTTTAGCATTGGATCTAAGTTTTTTAGTAGGTACCAATTGGCAGTAAAATTTGTATTCATTACGTGCTGTAGCTCTTCAATCTCATAGTCGTGAATGGGGTTCAGTTTTCCTAAAATTCCAGCACACGCAACTAGTATATCAAGTGCTCCAGATTCTGATAATTTCAGGTTTTCTATCATATTTGGCAGTACTTTTACGCTCTCAAAATCCAAAAGATCAAGCTGAATTAGTTTCACAGAGCCTTCTCTAAACTTTTCAATTTCATTATATAGTGGCATGAGATTATCAAGAGATCTGGAAATCAGAATCACAGATGCACCTTCTTTTACAAGTTTTTTTGCGACAGAAGAGCCTATTCCACCTGAAGCCCCGGTAATTAAAGCTACTTTACCTTCTAACTTACCCATTTCTTTCTCCTTAGCGAGATTCATTGAAGTATTTTAGCTGAAAATTAAATTTTGCTCCATATATAAAAATCAAACTTAGCACATAAAAAAATAGTAACGACACCACCACACCACCTAAACTTCCATATATCAAATTCAGTTGCTCAAAGGAAGCTTTTAAGTATTGCTTGAAAGCTGAAGCGGAAATTGTCCAAAGAATAACAGCCACACAAGATCCGGGAAATACGTCTGATAAGTTTTGTTTTATGTTTGGCAACATAAAATATAGCCAAGAGACTACTGTGAAAAGTACAAATTCAATGAGGAGATATTTAGTATAACTAATCCCCTGATAGGAAAAATCAATTAGCATCGGCACTAATGTAGAGAACACTATAGTTAGAGTTATAATAAGTGTGATCACTAAAAACTGTAATATACTGAGTACCCTTCTCCATATATAAGGCGGCGAAACTGGAATTTTATAAGCTTTGTTCAATACTGTTCTTAGCCCTTCAATTGTTGACGAGGCGGTCCAAACAGCGCCTACAATTGCTAAAGTTAGTAAGCTTTGCGGCGGGCCTGATATTATCTCCCTAATACGCGGCATCAAAGATGATAAAATATCCTGTGGCATGTTATCAATAATAAATGTCCAGCCGACGTTGTATTGGTCTAAGAAACTTGCGAATGTTGACGCCACAGCCATTAAAACAATAAGAAAAGGAAATATTGATAACAGAATTAAAAATGATAGATACCCTGCGTGCTCCACTCCATCATTGTAAATTGTGTCGATCAAAGCACGATAAAGGCAATAAACGATGCTATAAAATTTCTGTAGCACTGTAATATAAATAAACTAAGAAAAGTATTCTAAATGAAATAAAGGATATTTTTAAGCAAAAAATCCTCACCATTTACTTAAACTTAATCAATGTGATAGATAGTCAAATATGAAACAGAAATTATCGGAGGCATAATGAAAAATTTTCTTCTACTTGTAGCTTTAATTCTTTCCTTTGCGTTTGATGCACGTGCTACTAATGATCTAGACGCAACATCAGCAGTAATCTGCAAAATAATGGGTTATACTCATGGCTTAGGTGGGCCGATGATCACAATAGTGATAATAGGTGCAGCCTTGCTTGCAATATTTGGCAGAATGCCATGGCCAGCACTTTTTGCACTTGGTGCATTTACTGCTGTGTTTTTTGGTGCTCCTGCTGTCGTTTCAAAAATAGCACCAGATACAGCAAGTAAGTGCGTGCCATGTTCTGCTGGACAAGAATTGAAGCTTGCTCCAGATGGAAAAAGCTACACGTGTCAGCAGCCCTGATGCAAGTGGAGTATACAAGTGTAAGTAAAAAGTATTGGGTAAATGATACAAGCTGTATCATTTACTCAAATTTAATCAAAATGATAGATAATCCAGCGTTAAATACGGAGGCATAATGAAAAACTTTCTTCTACTTGTGGCTTTAATTCTCTCCTTTGCGTTTGACGCAAATGCTGATGAAACATCAACAGTAATATGCAAAATAGTAAACTATATTCATGGTTTAGGTGGACCGATGATCACGATAGTGATAATAGGTGCAGCATTGCTTGCAATATTTGGGAGAATGCCATGGCCAGCACTTTTTGCACTAGGTGCATTTACTGCTGTGTTTTTTGGTGCACCTGTAGTTGTTTCAAAAATAGTACCAGACGGTATGTTTTGTAAGGATGGTGCGATTGTTTGCCCTACTGGTAAAACGTTGACTAATGGTAAATGTACATAATAGGTATCACAGCCTCAAAGAAATTTTAAGTAAATGATACTTCTTGTATCATTTACTCAAATTTAATCAAAATGATAGATAATCCAGCGTTAAATACGGAGGCATAATGAAAAATTTTCTTCTACTTGTAGCTTTAATTCTCTCCTTTGCATTTGATGCAAATGCTGATGAAACATCAACAGTGATATGCAAAATAGTACAATATACCCAAGGTCTAGGTGGGCCGATGATTACAATAGTAATAATTGGTGCAGCCTTGCTTGCAATATTTGGGAGAATGCCGTGGCCAGCACTTTTTGCACTAGGTGCATTTACTGCTGTATTTTTTGGTGCCCCTGCAATTGCGAAGACAATAACAGGAAAAGATGCATGTACTGGTAACACTAGTAACAATTGCTCTCCTGGTCAAACATGAGATTCTAATCAAAGTAAATGTGTATAGGTATTACAGGCTTAGAAAAATCTTAAGTAAATGGTGCTTCTTAAAGGAGCGCCATCACTGTACGAACTTGTGATTTAAGCCACCATTAAGGTGTTATTCGAGTAATCTCTCTCTTGTCATCCCAATGCCCTCTTTCTTGTCATTCAAGTAGCTGACACTGATTCCTTTATGATGGTGTCATCCAAGTAGCTGACACTGGTTACTTTATGATGGTGTCATCCCAGTGCTTGACACTGGGATCCAGCTTTTTCATAATCATCAAAACGTTGTATTTTAACATAAAACGGCTACTTTTACGCTTACCAACTTAATAAAATTCCTGGATGCCAGTGTCTGGGCACTGGCATGACATCTTCCTACAGATAATGCTCGTACAGCTGTGCATTACATGCTGCTTTCTTAGTCACAAGTATTAAGAAATTTACTAAATAGAAAAAAGGCAAAAGAATCCCCGTATAGCGAGTTTTGACCCTATAATAATTTAAATTGGCATTGTAATAATGTGCTAACGCTTATTTTAAGCGCGATTTGGCTGAATGTAGAAAAAATAAAAAGACATGCAGCCGCTATAATTTTTTGTAATTTGCCAATAAATACCTGAGTTTTTTACTGAATTTTGTCGTTGAGACCGCGCGTATCAAAAACAAGGATGAATACTCTTATTGGTATGATAAGGGAAATGGCGGAGTTTGTAAAGGAGTTTTATGGGTTTAAAGTCTACATAAAAATCGTTTACAATCGACGTTCGATATGATAAGTTGAAAAAGGTTTATTCCTCGGTAGCTCAGTGGTAGAGCAGTTGGCTGTTAACCAATTGGTCGCTGGTTCGAATCCGGCCCGGGGAGCGTTGATTTCTGTTGCAATATATATTTACAGCCCACTATTCTCTTCTGTCACTTATTTTCTTACTATTAAAATGCAAAGATGTCTGCGCATCACTTAGCCTACTCTCTGGCTCCCCTCCTATTTTTCTTTTATTACACTTCCTTTTTAATTCAGGCAGAACATTTTTAGGCAACGTGCTATCAATACTGCAATAATTGAAAATAAGTGAAGTAAGACGTACCAAATTTCCATTAGCTAGAGTCTTTGCACCTTTGTAATGAATGCTGTTATCATATACTTTAAGTGTAACAAGATCTTGGAGATTTCCACTCGCTAAAGCCTTTGCACCTTTGTCACTAATTTCATTCCATCCTAAACTCAGTAAAGTAAGTTTTTTAAGATTTCCACTTGCTAAAGCTTTTGCACCTCTATCGCCAATTTTATTATCATATAATTTAAGCTCAGTAAGGCTTGTAAGATTGCCACTCGCTAAAACCTCTGCACCTTCATCATCGATTCCGTTTCCTCCTAAATCAAGTGAAGTAAGATTTGTAAGATTCCCGCTTACTAAAACCTTTGCACCTTCTGTACCAATACAACAGCAATTCAGATCAAGTGAAGTAAGATGTGAAAGCTTAGCTAGTTCTTTTATAACTTCATAATTAATGCTTGAACATCGTAAAATAAGCTTTGTAATGTGTGTATTGTGTTTTAAAAAGTTTACGAATTTGTTTATATTAATTATAGTGCTTGATGTTGCTAAAATATTAGCTTTTACATATTGGGTAAAACTCATTTGACTTTCTTATTAAAAGTAGGAAGTGTTTTAGTAAAAACTTCAGCAACTGTCAATCACTTTAATAAAATATTTTATGAAAAACCTCATATACCATTGCCTCTAAGTAGCTTTTTCTATCTCCTACTTTAACGCAAAAGTTGTGAGGAGAGTTTGTTTTTGGTATCATATTAAATCTATAAAATTCTAGTATTATATGAACTTTAAATCAGTTGTTTTATGCATACTAGATGGCTGGGGGAATGGAATAGAAAGCAGTAAATACAATGCTATCAGCAATGCAAATCCACCCTGTTGGCAATATATTAGCTCTAATTACCCAAAATGCAGTCTATCCACTTGTGGAACTGATGTTGGATTACCAGAAGGCCAAATAGGCAATTCAGAAGTTGGCCATATGAATATTGGCAGTGGTAGAGTGGTAATGCAAAGCCTTCAGCGCATTAATCAAGAAATCGAAACGATAGAAAATAATGCAAATTTACAAAGTTTTGCTGGCAATCTAAAAAGTAAGAATGGCGTATGCCACATAATCGGATTAGTGTCAGATGGCGGTGTTCATTCACATCAAAAGCATATTGGAGCTTTAGCAAATAAAATATCACAGCGCGGAATTAAAGTAGTAATACATGCATTTTTAGATGGCAGAGACACATTACCAAATTCAGGAAAAAAATGCATTCAAGAATTTGCAGAGAGTATAAAGGACAATGACATAAGAATTGCCACTGTCTCTGGGCGTTATTATGCTATGGACCGTGATAATAGGTGGGAAAGAACAATTGAGGCTTATGAGGCTATCACATTTGCAAAGGCACCTCGCCACGATGATGCAGTATCGCTTATTGATGAAAATTATCAAAATAATATAACTGATGAGTTTATCAGGCCTGCAGTAATAGGTGATTATCAAGGTATACAAGCAGAAGATGGATTGCTGTTGGCTAACTTTCGTGCTGATCGAATGATACAATTGGCAAGTATTTTGCTTAACAAAACGGACTATATAAAATCCTCTGTCATCCCAGTGCTTGACACTGGGATCCAGAAAGAAGAAAATATATGGATTCCAGCGTCACGCGCTGGAATGACACCAAACAGCGCTGCTAATCTTTCATTAAAACAATGGTCATGCGAGAAATTCACTGAAGTGGCAAAATTCTCTTCAATTTTAAGCATGATGCAATACAAAGCAGACTTAAAAATTCCTTATCTTTTTCCTCCTGAATCTTTCGCTAACACTTTAGGACAGATAATAGAAGATAATAAATTACGGCAACTGCGCATTGCTGAAACTGAGAAATACGCGCATGTAACTTTCTTTTTAATTGCGGGAGAGAAGAACCTTTTTTCGGTGAAGAAAGAATACTAATTCCTTCACCAAAAGTTAAAACTTATGATCTGCAGCCCGAAATGTCAGCCTTTGAGCTCACAGAGAAGCTTGTAGAAAAAATTCATTCCCAAGAATTTGCACTGATAGTTGTAAACTACGCTAACCCTGATATGGTGGGACACACAGGTAACATAAAAGCAGCTGAGCTAGCTGTGCTAGCTGTAGACGATTGCCTTGCGAGAGTGCTGAGTGCTGCTGAAGAAGTGGGTAATACTGCACTCATTGTTACGGCAGACCATGGTAATGTGGAATGTATGTTCGATGAAGAAAACAACACACCTCATACAGCACACACTCTAAATAAAGTTCCATTCGTTGTATCTTGCGAAAATCTAAAATTAAGAGATGGAAGACTATCTGATATTGCCCCTACTATTTTACAGCTACTTGGACTCAAAAAGCCAAATGAAATGACAGGTAGTTCGTTGATTGTATAATTTTTCGCATTATTCTCTAACTGGATCTGCACAGCTGTTGTAGTTTGAAATATCGTAAAGGTGTCATTCAAGTAGCTTCTTATGTGTCATCCCAGTGCCCAAGCAACAAGGACAACATTGCAAATTTAGAGTTCAAAAGAGTTATTCCTCGAGAACTATTGCGTCAGAAAGCTGGCGCTGAATTTGTATATAATGTTGATCTTGGAGGTTTTTATGAATAATAGTGAGAATAAAAGAAAAGAAAAATTAGAAACTAGAATTTTATCAAGCAAAGACAGGTCTCTGCTTGATCATGAGCTATTGGAACTTATACTGTATTCTGTATGCGAAAAAGGAGAAAGCAGAAATGTTGCAGAGAAACTAATAGCGCTGTTCAATAGTGTGGGAAAAGTAATTAGTGCTGATCTTTATGAGCTAAAAAGCGTTGTAGGAATGAATGATGCATCTGTAGCAAGTATTCAATGTGTGAGAGAAATTATAAAAAGGATACTGAAAGGCAAATTAGAAGAGTTATCAATTATGGATAATAGAGAAAAGCTAATAGAGTACTTGAAGGCAACAATAGGGCAGTTCAGAAAAGAAGGCTTACGAGTGATATACTTGGATCCAGGTAACCGTTTGGTGCACGAGTATGTTCAAGACACCGGAACTGTAAACAAAACACCTTTTTACATAAGAGAAATAGTCAAAAGGGGATTATTGGTCGAAGCAATGTCTGCTATAGTAGCACATAATCATCCGAGCGGAGACCAAGAACCATCTGAGGAAGATGAAAAGAATACACGGAAATTAGAGTTGGCATGTGATAATGTAGGAATCAAATTAATGGATCATGTAATAATAACAGAAAAAAGTCACTTTAGTTTTTATGATAATGGCTTAATGTGATACTAGAATTGAAATGGGGTGGTTTCACTTCACCCTTTTTCAAACCTTTGTTTAACTCTCTGTGGAAAAGAAAATTGTTTCAGTTTTCATGAGAATGGGTTACTGTAACGGTAAAGGCAATGGAGTTTTTATCATATAGTTCTGAGCAGCTCAAGCAATACTTTTTTAGCACTAAGCAATGAAGAAAAAATTACTAACTATAGAAGGTTGCTGAAAGAAGCAAAAATTTTACTTAAAAAAGAAAGTAGTGATATAAATCAGCTTAAAAAGCTAAGTAATGCAGCCGTTGCTATAGAAGAAACTACTGAGCAAGAATTACTGAAGGAATTTAATGATGACCATCCACTGCGAGAAGTGAATGTTATAGTCTATCCTAAAAAAGATGGTAGTGAAGTAAATTACTTATTCAGCTTGAGCGATTCATCAGAATTGTATGATGTGAAGGAAGATAGAGAAAAAGCGTTGTACCAGGCAATAAAATCAAGTGATATTGAGATAATAAAGCATTTGCTAATAATTGTGTTATCTGATAACGCTAAAAAGGTACGCAAGCTAAACTCAGATTACTTAAAAGAGCTAGAAACATTTCTATCAAAAGGCTACAAAGAACTGGAAAAAAATCTTTCAAAAGATATGAAAAATTACCTTGAGAAGAAGATAAGGTTTGTCAGCTTTTTATGCGATTTTAAATATCAAGAAAATCCAATAGAGTCATTTGCATCCCAAGCAGATGTTGATTATCAAATAGATAAATTTTTACTTTCTTTGATTGCGGAAAATACCAAAGAGAAAGAGCTATTAAGTAAAATAAACGAAATGATGGAACTTTTAGAAAAGCATGAAAGATTTGATGAATTAGAATACAAAGTGAGGAGACTAAAATCAGAGCTTGAGGGAGGAAAAAGTAAGTACTTAGCAGAAATTATGGGAGCAAGCATCAAAGAACGAGAAAGGGAGATGAGGGAAATTGAGGAAAAATATATACGGCCGCGTAATTTAATAAATGAAAGGAATGATTTATTAAAGCAGACATTAGCTTTTAAAAGGTACATACATTAACTTTAAGTTTTAATCTTATTGTTTTCCCTACCGAAGGTTATCTCACCTTGAGGCAAAGGAAAGGCTAGAATAGTCGCGTATGCTAGCACACCAAGTGCGATATGAAAGCCTACCAAAATACTGAAAAAGGGCCTTGGACCAAATGTAGATCAAATAATTGCCAAAGCATGTATAAATA
>NZ_QPIP01000069.1 GCF_003344345.1 Wolbachia endosymbiont of Cylisticus convexus
ATGCTCTCTCTAAGCTTAAAGGCATAGGTGATGCAATGTTTCGTGATGGTGATGTTATAACAGGAAGCAATTGTATTATAGATAGAGAAACTGGTAAAGTTACGCTTGAATCAGGAAAAATCTATCTGCGTGGAGCAGTTAGAAAAGTCGAAAAAGAAGAGTTTGTTATTCCACTGAGTACCACAGTGCGTATAGGCGTTTATTACGTAGAATCTACGATTACAGAACTTGAGGATGAAAATCTTCGTGATCCTGCAGTTGGTACACGTAATTATCAAGAAGTAGGGGCAGCAAGGCTTAAAGTTTCCACCACTTGGAGTTATCAAGCTGAGGGTGTGACTACTAATGCTTCAGGAGAATTTTATCCAATTTATAACATTGAAAATGGAGTATTGATAGAACATTCACCGCCACCACAAGCAAACATAGTAACTACCGCTCTTGCTCGTTATGACAAAGAAGCCAATGGTTCTTATGTTGTAAATGGACTTGAAGTAATGTGTTTGCAGAGAGAAGAAGGAGACGAAAAGGGGAAAAAATATTTGTGATTAATGAGGGCAAAGCTCATGTTGATGGTTATGAGATTGAGTTACCTCACAGTATTCGTGTTTCTTTTGATCAAGATCCAGATATAAAAGCAGTTGAATCAGAACCACATACTTTTCAGCCAAATAGCCAAAGAGTAATGGAACTAAAAGTTAATGATTTTCCAATTAATGAAATCAAAAAAGTAGATATCACTGTTCAGAAAACCATTACTGTTACCCATGGTTCATACTCTGGAGTTGTAGATCCGATACCTGACTCTGCAGTGCTAGAAATTATCCAGATTAAACAAGGCAATGTTATTTATGAAAATAGTATAGATTACAAATTAAACGCAGGAAACGTTGATTGGTCATTACCTGGCAAAGAACCAGCTCCTGGGAGTAGTTACCTGATAACCTACCGCTGTCGCACTCATGTAAGCCCTGAAGATATAAATGAAGAGGGATGTAAAGTAAGAGGTGCAGTTGATAACAGCTTGGTTCTGATTGATTACACCTGGAAAATGCCCCGCTTTGATTTAATTACTATCGATAGCAAAGGAGTAGTAAGAAGAATAAAAGGCATAGCTCACCCTTGGCGACCATCGATGCCTAAAGCACCTAGCGGACAACTTTTGCTCTGCTACATTCATCAGACGTGGAAAAAAGGCGAAGGGGTAAAAATAGTGAATAATGCTATTCATGCTGTACCGATGAATGAGCTTGAAGCAATGAAAAAAGGAATAAATGATCTTTATGCGCTGGTTGCAGAGGAACGTCTACGCAGTGATGCAAATTCAAGGGATCCGACAGCCAAAAAAGGAGTATTTGTTGATCCCTTCTTTGATGATGATATGCGTGATCAAGGAATTGTTCAGTTTGCAGCAATAGTAAACAAGGAACTAATTTTGCCGATAGACGTGGAAATTATTGATGTTGAAAGAGGTAAAGAACCTTATCTTTTACCTTATAAACTTGAGCCGGTACTGGAGCAGCTTTTACAGACCAAAGAGATGAAGATAAATCCTTATCAGGCATTTGATCCGATACCTGCAAAAGTTACAATCACCAAGAATACAGATCACTGGACAGAGGTAAAGACAGTGTGGAAAAGTCCAGTGACGAGAGAATTTAATACTAGAGAAACAACAGAGCTTCTGTCAAGTAGTACGCATGAAGCTGAATTTATGAGAGAAGCAGTACAAGATTTTGAGATTGAAGGTTTTGAGCCAAATGAGAAGCTTAAAGAGATAAAATTTGATGGCATTTCTATTACACCTATAGCATAGAGGAAAGAAAGTGGAAGCTAACAACCAGGGAAAATTAAAGGGAAAGGTGAAGATACCGGCAAATATTCCAGCCGGTACTAAATTAGTGCAATTTTACGGGGATAAGGGAAGTTATGGAGAAGCAACTTATACTGGTAAAAAAACAATTACCATAGAGGAAAGAAGAAGAGTTATCGCAGCAAGAAGAGTTGATCCTTTAGCGCAAACATTTACTCTGAATGAGAGTAGGCACATAGGAGGTCTAGATTTATGGTTCACAAATAGCGGCAAAAAACGTGTTGTTGTGCAGATTAGAGAAACAGCAGTGGGAATGCCCTCGCAGACTGTCATTGCTGAAAGTTATATTGAGCCAAAAGATATAAAGATAGATGGCACAGCAACACGTATAGAGTGGTCACCAGTGTTTTGCCATGCAGAACAAGAGTATGCAATAGTGCTACTCACTGATGATGCAGATACTGCAGTAAAAATAGCAGAACTTGGCAAATATGATGCAGTAAATAGCCGCTGGGTAACGAGTCAGCCATATCAAGTAGGAGTATTAATGTCGTCTAGCAATGCAAGTACCTGGACTCCACATCAAAATTTAGATTTAACGTTTCGATTACTAGCTGCAAAATTTAGCGAAGTTTCTCACATTATTGATCTGGGTAAAGTTACTGCAAATAATGTATCAGATTTAATTGTTTTGACGAACGTCGAAAAAGTAGCATTTAATACTAATGTAGAATTTATCTTAACAGATGAAGAGGGAAGAGAAAACTTTTTGTCTAATAACTTGCCGCTTGCGCTGCGTGAAAGACTATCTGGAGAGCTAACGGTAAAAGCAAGCCTAAAAGGAGAGCGAGAAAAAAGTCCTGTTCTCTATCCTGGGTTACAGCTAGTTATGGGTAATCTTTCAGAGTCCGGAGATTATGTTACAAGAAGTATTACAGCAGGTTCTAACACTAAGATAACAATTACCTATGATGCGTTAATACCTGGCACTGCAGACATTAAAACTTATGTAGAGAAAAACGTGGGAGAATGGCAATTAGTAAATTTAACATCAGGAAAACCAATCGGAGAAAATTGGGTAGAGAGAGTCCACGTACTGACGAACTTTAATGCTAATGAGACAAGGATAAAATTGGTTTTAAGTGGAACGGTTGTTTATCGTCCTAAAGTCAAAAATCTACGAATCATTGTCACATAGAAGAATGTCAGATGATAAAACAAGCAGAGGATATCCTTTGCCGCATCCAGAGAACATAGCTGTAGAAGATGTAGTACGTATACGCAGAGCCATAGAAAAGATAGATGAAGATATGAGTGAAAGAGAAGGTGAACTTAAAAATAATTTTGAACGATTTAGATTTGAAACTTTTTTGAATTTTTGGGAATGAAAGAAGCAATATACCAAAGGATAAAGGATTTAGCAGCAAACAGCACACCTGATCAACTGGCATATCTTGCAAAATCGCTGGAGTTGATAGCAGATAAAAAAGCTATTGCTGACATTGTGCAAATGACTAAAATAAAAGAAATAATTGATGTACTACAAAAGAGACTTAAGGATTTAGTAGCAAACAGCACTCCAGATCAGCTTGCATATCTTGCTAAAGCATTGGAATCAATAGTAGATAAGAGTGCAGTGTCTGAAATTGTATACATGACAGATGAAAAGTTGAAAGAACTCTTGAGCGCTGCAAGATCACATTTGAATGAGATAAATACCAATAAGGAAAATTCAATATCGGCGATAACTGAAGCAAAGACACAATCTGTCAATGAAATCAACACGCTAAAGACTAATTCCTTGAGTACTTTAAAAGCGTCATCAGATTCATACGTATCGCTACTTGACACGAGAAAGAATGCAAATATTGCAGCAATAAATAGCATTAGTAACAGTCATAAAGATGGTCTTAAAGGTTTAGTAGAAGATTTTCGTGCTGTAAATGATGTGCCAGATGGTTCATCAATTATAGGAGAAATAGAAACTCGAGATGAGCAATTAAAAGCATCCCTTACAAACGAGATAAAAATTAGGGAAAGTCAGCTAAGAGCACTCACAACCAAATTCAACTCCATCAATGATGTGCCTAGCAGTTCATCAATTATGAAAGAAGTGAAAAAGAGGAATATGGTTGAACCTGGAGCATTACCTTTTTTATTTGGTGTACTAAGTAGAAAAAATAATTACTTTGGCCACGGAACTTTTACAACTGAGCTTGGTCAGTGGAGTAGTGATGTAACAAAAACAGACTATATGCTACAACTACTAGCAGGTACTCACACATATGATACAAGCTATGTTAGTTTTTATCGGCCAAGACAACTAAGTTTTATAGAGGGAAGTAAAGGAACATTTATTTACGGAGAGTTATGCACAAAAAGTTTTTCGGGTAGTTATGATGAGATATACTATTACCCATATGCTGCACTTGGAGTAGTATTTATAAAAAATACAACAAATGTGAACATAAATAAAACAATAGAATTTGTTGGATCATCATACTCTAGTACGGAGTATGGGGGTGCAGGACTATTTGTGGGAACACCAGATAATACCAATTCTAATAAATCAAGAATTTCAAGAATAATATGGAAAAATGTTTACCAATACACGAGTTCTGATAGCAAATTAGCTGGATCTGGTAATGTGGAGATTCCAGCAGGAAAAACAGTTGCAATATTACTTTACACATCATCTTACCTGTATTCCAGAACACAAGTTAGTCAAGGTATGCTTGCATCAAATTATGTACACAACTATGGTCAATTTATTCAGTGGGGGATTTATAACATACGTAGCAATGTTCTAACTACAGGACTTGAAGTAGATGTGGAGAGAACGCTAAAAGCTTGGCAATGTCCAGGATTAGAACGAACTGATCAAATATGGCAATGAGGAGGAATTTGTGACTATTTATATACGTTTTGAAAACCACAAGCAGATTGAAACAACAACACTTGAAAACAAGCCAACAGGAAATGATTGGTATGAAGCGCCAAAGAATTTTGATTGGCAAAAAAGTTATTGTTTAACAGAAGGAGGAGAAATTGCTCAGCGTACTAAAGAAGATATACAAAAGGAGTTACTGGATAATGCGAAGCTTTGTACATTTGATAGTATGCGTTTCTATTATGATAATCATACTCACCAATACGCAGGTCATTCTCACCAAAAAGCTAAATCTTATGAGATTCAAGCGAAAGCCGCAAAAAGCATTCTAGCAGCACCAGAATCTATAGATGAAAAAGATGCAGAAATTATAGAGCCTTTAGCAAAAGTACGTGGTATTACGGTTATTGAAATGGCAAGAATAATTGAGGAAAAAGTGAAAAAAGCAGTAAAAGCAATAATTAAATGTGAAGAATTGACGGATATAGCTGAAAGGGAAATCGGTGAAGCTAAAAATAAAGAAGAACTGCAAACTTTGCTAGATGATTGTAAACAAAAAATGCAAGAAAGTTAAATTCTTTTCAAAAATCAGCGTACAAGAAAAAAAATGACAGAACAATTTTTACATGGTGTAAATGTTATTGAGGTTACCTCAGGAGCAAGAACAGTACGCACAGCTAAATCATCAGTGATAGGAGTAATCGGTACTGCACCTGAAGCTGATGAGCAAAAGTTTCCGCTAAATAAACCAGTGTTAATTGCAGGAAGCTTAAAAGAAGCAGCAAAACTTGGAAGGAGTGGAACTCTTTTCTCAGCAGTAAACGGAATATTTTCCCAAATTGGTGCAACAGTAGTAGTTATTCGAGTTGAAGAAAGTGAAAACAGCGATCCAAAATTAAAAGAAGAAGAGACGCTGAAGAATATAATTGGCGGTGTTGATAAAGAGACTGGAGAGTATCAAGGGATTCAAGCATTCCTCAGTAGTGAAAGCATAGTTCATGTTGCTCCAAGAATACTCATTGCACCTCAATTTACTCACCAACTACCAGAAGATGGCAAAAATCCAGTAGTTGCAGCATTAATTTCTATAGCAGAAAAGCTGAGAAGCATAATAGTAGCAGATGGGCCAAATACTAATGATGAAGAAGTAATAAAATGGAGAAAAAGTGTAGGCAGCTCAAGAGTTTACGTAGTTGATCCGTGGGTTAAGGTATTTATTGAAGGAAAAGAAGAAACTTTGCCATCTAGCCCATTTGTAGCTGGTTTAATAGCAAAAGTAGATAGCGAACAAGGATTTTGGCATTCGCCTTCAAACAAAGAGATAAATGGTATTGTTGGAACAAGCAGGCCTATTGATTTTACGCTCGGTAATATAAATTGTAGAGCAAACCACTTGAATGAAAATGAGGTAACAACGATAATTCATCAAAATGGGGAATGTTCAAAAAAGTGTGTCAAACCGAAAAAAAGTAATAAATTGATATAAAAAAATGGAGGTTTGACAATGAGTCAAAAAGTAGTAAACAGAACTAACGGATTGGTAGATTATAAAGAGTTGGAAACAAATATCCTGTCGTCTATACGAGAAGGAAGACCGTTGACAGGAAAGGAGGGAGCATTAACACCATTTATAAAAAAGCTGCTGGAGGCGAGTCTAGAAGGTGAAATAGAAAACCATTTATTAGCTGAAAGTGAAGAAAATAATCGCAGAAATGGGAGGAATGGAAAGACTTTACGTACAAGTGCAGGTTCATTTGAGCTGTTAACGCCAAGAGATAGAGAAGGAAGTTTTGAGCCGCAAATAGTCAAAAAAAGGCAAACAAGCTTACATCCAGAGCTTGAAACGAAGATTTTGAGCACATTTGCCAGTGGTATGAGCTATAGAGATATAGCGTCACACGTTGAGGAAATTTATGATCACAAAATATCGGTAGCAGAGATATCAAGTATTACCGACAAATTACTGCCTATAATCAATGAATGGCGTAGTCGTCCACTGCAATCAGTATACCCGATAGTATTTATGGATGGGATGTTCTTTAAGGTCAAGGAGGATGGACATTGCGTAAGTAAATGTATGTACAATATATTGGGCATAGACCAAAATGGCAGAAAAGAAGTCCTGGGCTTTTATTTGGCTGAAAGTGAAGGAGCTAACTTTTGGTTGGAAGTGCTAAATAACCTCAAAGAAAGAGGAGTAGAAGATATTCTGATTGCATGTGTAGATGGGCTAAAAAGCTTTCCTGCAGCCATCAACAGTGTATTTCCCAGTGCAGAAGTGCAGCTATGTATAGTACACCAAATAAGAAATTCTCTGAAATATGTATCCAGT
>NZ_QPIP01000070.1 GCF_003344345.1 Wolbachia endosymbiont of Cylisticus convexus
GTAAATGATGTAACTTTGGATAAAAACATAGTAGAATTTAATGTAACTCCAACTGTAGAGAGCTACTCACAAGAGGTAAATAAAATTGTAATCTCGAAAATCGGTGCTTGAAGAAAGGTAATTTATAACCCTTGGCCTTGCCTAAAAATCTGTTATTTTAACCTAGAGCACTTGTACTTCTCCTATTTCCACTTGACTTGCTATGCTGCACTGAGTGACTTGAGTTGATACTAGCGCCCTGATTTTCTGCATAACCTTCTCTACAGGAATTTGACGAAGAGTTTACTATATCGCCATACTCTAAATCTTTTACTGCTTCCAATGCTGCTTCCTCAATTTTTTCAGATAAGCTAACTCTTTCAGAAGACTGACAAAGCTCTCTAGATCGTTCAAAATACCCTTGTTTTATAGCTTGATTAACTGATAAACCTCCTAATAAGCAATTTTCCCCTATTTCTTCGTTACAGCTTTTCAATTTCTCTAACTTTTCTTGATCTCTTACTTCTATCCCTATGAGATTTTCATCCTCCTCATCAAGATATAATTCAACTTCTAACTCCCCCAAGCTGGTGTAGAAAGTTAACACTATACCGTCACTACCTGCAATGTCAGTGTAATTTCTGCTTTTTTCTTCAAATTCAACTATTACTTTACTTTCTCCTATCTCCAACTCGCAGACTTCTAATTCTAGATTTTCCACCTCCAATTCATTTGTAATTTTTACAACCTCAACAATACTACCTTGTGGATACTTTATATGAGAATATATATTATCTATGCTTATTTCTAACTCATCTTGAATTTGTTTGTTTTTGTTCACAATGCTTTCATACGCAGCACTTTTTAGCTGATCCATAATGTATTTACATTCACCAAAAAGACATTTATCAAACTCTTTCTCTTCATCTTCATGAAACCCTTTACTACGAGGATTTATAAATCCCATAGTTGCATGTGATATCCTATCGTTATAGAAAAAATCTCGCTGCACTTTCCCGCCTTTTAATAGTAAATTTTTAACAATATCTTGTATAATACTCACACTTTCTTCATCTGTTGCTAGATCTTCACTATAATAAATAAATTTGCCAGAGGTTACTTCTGTAACCTCTTCAAGAACATCTAGCACTCTCCTAAGTATTAAATTCACTACAGTTGTTCCATTGTCGCCACAATATGAGTTCAACTTTATTCCCTTTTTAAGATAATTATTTACTACACATCTAATTTCTTCTAGAGCACCCCTTACCCAAATTTCTTCAGACTTTTGTGTAATTTCTTTTATTAGAACACCCCTTAGAGTATTACCTTCTCCATACTTTTGTGTAACTTCTTCTATTAGAGCATACTTTAAAGCATTCTTTGTCCAATCTTTTCCATACTTTCTTATAATTTCTTCTATTAGAGCATCCTTTGTCCAATCTTTTCCATACTTTCTTGCAATTTCTTCTATTAGATCATCCTCTGTCCAATCTTTTCCATACTTTCTTATAATTTCTTCTATTAGATCATCCTTTGTCCAATCTTCTCCAGACCTTTGTATAATTTCTTCTATTAGATCATCCTCTGTCCAATCTTTTCCATACTTTCTTGCAATTTCTTCTATTAGATCATCCTTTATCCAATCTTCTCCATACTTTTGTATAATTTCTTCCATTAGAACATCCTCTGTCCAATCTTTTCCATACTTTCTTGCAATTTCTTCTATTAGATTATCCTTTGTCCAATCTTTTCCAGACTTTTGTATAACTTTTTCTATTAGATCATCCTTTAGAGCATTCTTTGTCCAATCTTCTCCATACTTTCTTATAATTTCTTCTATTAGATCATCCTTTGTCCAATCTTTTTTATACTTTTGTGTAATTTCTTCTTTAATTTCCTTATACTTTTGCTTACTTTTCTCCTGTCTATTTTCCATTTCCTTATAAAACTCTTCAACCAATAAACTCTCTTCATCAGTCAAAGGGTTATCTGAATCATAGCTTGAGTTCGAGTCTTCCCCTGAGTTTAAATTGCTTAGAGCAGTATTTGGCTGTGAATCCCGATACTCTGAAGAATAATAACTTTTTGAGCTAGTTTGTTCTGCGTATTCCACACATCGCTTGTTTTTTACCTCACTACTCATAGCATGTACCTCATCTTTGATGTTTATTGTAACATGCAAGCGAAAATTAACAAGAAAAACATCCTGTCTACCAGCTTAATAGTTTCATCTACCCATTTCTGGTCCGTATAAGTTCTCCACGTTCACATTGTTCATGTTGCCATTGGGTTCTGCAGCTTGCAATAGAGCTTGGCTGTTATTAAGGTTAGCAAAATGCAAAGCAACATTTCCATTATTATCCTGTATACTAGTGTCTGCTCCGTTATCTAGTAGAACTTTTAGTGCATCTAAATGCAAAGGAGTCATCCCACTTAGATCCTGTGGTATCAGATAGAAGTGCAACTATACAGCTGTAATTCCCTAGAGCAGCATGATGTACAGGACTCCACTCACCATCGCTCTCACTAATAGTTGCATAATTGTTATTATTATCTTCCGCACCAAAAAACTCATCATCATGCTGTTCTTCAGTAGCTAATCCACCAAATGGCTTTTTTGCACAAACCTGCTTACTCTCTAAGATATATTCTAACACCATATTCCCTCAATCTATAAATATATTATGCACAATAATTAGCATGAATAAAAGCTAATGCAAGCATAACTTTTCTAATTTTCGTGTTTTTTAGAGAGTTGTGTTCTCCTACTGTAACTTCATATGACTTTGAGCCTGCTATCTTCTTAATTAGCTATGCAACAAGGCTGTTTCCGGACAACTTCGAAAATGTTAGGGCAAACTGCCATATACATTTTACCAGTACAATCTATTATACACTTAATTTGATATGTAAATTCTCAATAACCCTCATCTGCCAGGAAGATCATCTGCAGAACTGTGTCCTAAGTTGTCCCTTATACGAAGAACATCCTTAACTGATATAAGAGTATCTGGCCTCTGCGCACGATCATTCCATATAGCGTACGATAAAACTACTGTGTCTCCATCGGTAATACGCTTATATCCTCTACATTGCAAATAACTATTTAACTGATTATTTGCCTCTTGTTTTTTATCCTGTAGTTCGCCCGTGCCAGCAAACTTTAACTCTATCCCAATTGGATGAACACCACCTCCACTTTCTACAGACCGTAACAACACCAAATCTATCTTCTCTCCTCCTCCCAACTGGAATTCTATAATTACCCTAGCAGGATTATTACAAGTATAAAACAATCCGTGCAACACAGAATGAAACCCAACCTCTTGGGCGTTATTTCTATTCACTACCCACTTTAACGGAAATAGCACATTAGAAATTGCTTGAAATAATCCCTTGTGCCTATTCACATCTTGCCAACCGGTATTCATCATGACATTTGCAGTGTTGTGTACATTACTACCACCACCTACTGGTAAAAGCTCACCTTGAAAAGACTGATTGCCCTTATGCTGTAGATAATCGGCAGGTGATTGAAATTGTGTCACATTAACGGCTAAACCAAGATCATCCTCAGCTCTTCTACTTGGATTCAATGTGCACACCACTTCATATACTCTAGCATCTGGCCAACGTGACAAGTCTAGGCCTTGTAGGGGAAATTGGTGAGCTAACGCGTGACGAATATCAAGCACAAAAACTCCTTCTTCTCCTGCCCATAACGCTCGTAAAACCATAGTTAAGGCACGATCCCCAACATTTACTTGTGCTACTCCTCCATGTCGACCTCGCATCCTATCATCATCATGGTATTGAAACAAGTACTTATCTACATATACCTCACTTCCATCTTCCAACTCAATTCTTCTTTTTGCAAACGCAGCACTTGCAAAAGTAAATCTAGTTGTGTAGGAAAATACTCTGCTGTTAGTACCTCTAGTGTCAGGCACAGCAGGCACACCAAAAGATGGATATAGTAAATAGTTTCTAACACTCTCTTGAATTTCGGCCATAGATCCATTAAACAGCCTTTCTACTAAAGAAGATTCTCTTTCCAAAAAGCTTTGAGTACTAAGCTGTAAACGTTCGTTGTTATCTAAATCAAAATTTAATCCTACACAAACAGCATCATCCGATGAGGTGTGGATGGATATAGATGAAACAGGACATCTTGTAACGTAATTTTCAGCCTGTGCCAACGCTCGATCAGCACATCTGTCTCTTGTTTGCCCTGCCTTGAGTTCAATTATAATAGGAACAGAATCTATCAATCGTTGTACACCACGTACAAGAAAAGTAATATCTGTATATCCACCCCCCACAAATAACTCAAGGTAAATACCAGCTGTATGACGATACCTAAAATTCATCAAAAATCCTGACAGAAAACCATGATAGTCTGACTCCTTGCCATTGAAATCTAGTACCTGATTGTACCTATTGTAGAGATTAATTATGTACTGCAAAACATCATCAATAGTATCAACAACATCATCTGCATTATTACTTGCCAGATCTCCTAATAGACCTGACAGGAAACCTTGTTGTATACCAAAGGTCCTGGTGATCTCTTCAAAACCACCATCGCATGGAGATGCTGAATTTCCAGTAAATGCATTTCCCTCACGAATTTTTACACATCTTATTTCTTCCTCTTCTCCTTGATTTTCTGCCCATGCAAATGTTTTATACTCTTCCCATGCAAACCGCCTAGCCCGTAATGCAACATTCTGCTGTTGTAAATTATTCTCTATCCACAATTTCTCTTGCTGACTAAATCTTGAACCAAAACTATTTTGTCTATCGGCAATAGTAAAACATCTTACAATTCTGTAACCTCTTCTATCTCTGTCATTAGTTAATACAGCAACCTTTAAATTTCCTTTTCTAGGTCTACCTGGATCATTGTCAAAACGAAAATAAATTTTTTCATTATCTGCAACATCAGAATCAAACGCAGTAGCAAACATACCAAAAAAGAATGCAGGGAAAAAGCGACCCTTACCAACCGAGTGCAAGAAAGATGGACATTGATCCAAGAAAGACTCAAACCTTTCTGTAAACTCCCGACAATTTCCATCTAACAAATTTCTAATGAATCCGATATTTTCACCATTGTTATGCATAAAACACCTCTACTTACTATGACCAGACGAACCACTAATACCAGGGGCTTCTAACATGGACTGCGGATCACCAAAGCCACTGTGGGGAATAGGTACCTTATCTAACTCAGAAAACAATCCTTCTGCCAGCTTACCATAATCAACACCACTCTTCATACCAGTTCTACCAACTGTTTTTAGGTTGCTAATTAAATAATTTTTAAAACTCACAAAATCCTCCTGTGTACAATACTTTTTTGCAAACTGTAAAATCTCTAACACCTCGTCTTTTTTTCCAGTATCACCTGAAGCACGACCGCGCTCCCAATCTACAATTAATCCGGCAAGCATGCGTTTGATTGGGACTCTACCATTCGAAAAAACAGCAGCCTTTTTATGCTCATTAAAGCGATTGCACCTCCAAATATCCATAGTAATTGATCTAGCTTGGGCACTTAACTCAGGATTTTCCAATATCACATTTGAAAACGAGGAAAGGAGGAGTCCATAATCATGATGTGAAAGTATTTTGTCTGCAGGTACTGAAACTTCTTCATAGCACCAGCGCTTCATTATATCTTGAACTGTATCAAGAAAACTCCAACGTATCAAACCATTAAGAAGTGAATATACTCCTTGATCTTTTTCTAACAACTTAAGCAACAGCTCATGTTTTGCTGGATCATCCATTTTATACAGGCAAAAATCTAAAACGGTAGCACGATTGTAGTTACATTGAACAGTGGACAAGGTAATAACCGCATTAATAATTTCCTCTTCTCTTTCTTGCTCGTTTAAGCGGTTATAGAAATATTCCACTCCCTCGCTCCATTTAAGATCTACAGCTTCTCGGAATCCATCTATATCACTGTATTCTTTTAATTTTAATTCTTCAGATTCTCTATCAATCCAAAAACTAGATACAGGATCATAATTTTCCATAGAGTCTAACAGATCACTTCTTATATACTTATCGTTGCTGGCCGCAGGTCCACCATCATCATCTACTGCATCAGGAGAAAACCTGCTCTTGTGAAGGTCGAACTTTTCCTGAAAAAGGTCTTTAATTTTTTCTTTCACGCAATATCTACATGCCATTTTATATCTAGAAAACGGATTTTCTATCCCATTTATGCTTTCTTCAGTTAGCCTTTGTCCTAGGCTAGTGTTATTCAACTTTGCACCCGACCAACAACTCTCATCGCGAAACATGTTGTATAAGAATTGTAGCTTATCACCTTCGAGAGATTTCACTTGCCTAATATAGGTCTTCACCCATCTTTCAATAGCTAAACGCCTTTCAGCAGCAATTTGGGAATCTGTATGTTCAATAACACTTTGTAACTTATTAAGTACTGCAGCATGACGTTCTGTTATTCTTGGCATTGCACTCTCCATATAAAAATATTTATGGGATTATGTAAAAGTTAGAATTAAATAACAACCTAAAATTACTGAGGATAAAAAAAACTTCATGGAAAACATTTTCTATATTGAACAGATATAAAAATTCTATTGGAATTTACAGGAAATACCATACTCCTCAGCGTCATAAAAATTTTAAATGTTTACTTTGTTTAAAAAGAAAATAGATCGTATATTTGTGAGAACAAGCCAAGTAAAAATAGGGTTGTGAAAATGGAATTTTGAAATCTTTGCAACAAAATTAGGCAAAACAGTTCGTACGTAGATTTAGTGAAAGTGAGCCAATATAGCTGATTTTAGCGTATAGTAAAATTATTATAAATAAAAGTTCGAATGTATCACGTGGTAGACCATTCCATCCCAAAACGAAAGATTCTCACCGCCCTTGGTTTTGAGCGCTGGAAATGGTTGTATTATTTAAGTTATTAATGAAATATATTGCTAGATTAATATTAGTTTATTTTAGAATTAAGGTAGATTTATAAAAAACAGAATTTAAAAAAGACCTTATATTAAGCCTATTAAGAGCCTTTTTTAAAAATTACTTCAGATTAAAAAATTTTTTCAAATTAGGGGTTGACAAAATTTAGAGATAGGATATCTTGCCTAAAATGGTATTAGACTACTATGGTGTATGCTTAAGTGTACTAGTTTCCATGTTTTTCCATTCATAGAGGGGTGATTATGCTGCGTTCAGATATTCCAAAAGTTTTATTTTCGTCTATTAAAGAGGATGATCCCTATAGAACATCTAAGCTTTTTCAAATTGAACGCTGGTGCTATGCAAATTGGGATTTGCACAAAAGGGGTGGTAAAAAGAGGCACAATTTTCTTGCACAAGTACTATCCAGTGAAGATTGTTGGAAGAAAGTAGATAATTTACATGGGGTTAAGCTTGATAGATACATGGTAGGTAAAAAGTTGATAATGCCAGGTAGTCCCTTTAGTAATCCTAGTTATGACATTGCCTGTCGGTGTTGCTTAGAAGAAGATATTATTGCTTTATTTGAAGAAAGAAAAAAAAGGTTATCAGCTCAAGGTAAGAGTAGTCTATTGGAGTATGGGCACTTAGTTAGGTGTTGCGGATCTGATCTTTTAGTACAGTTTTGGTCACATTTTGTTAGCGGTCACATTTCTAAACTAAATTTAAATGGTCGTCATCCGTATGAGTATGGTCTTAACTGTGCTATGAGTTTGAAACAAGCAGAGGCAGTAGAGTTCTTTTGGAATAAAATAAAATCATTACCTGAAAGTGAGATGAGCGAACAGAAAAAGGATGAAATCTTCATGAAGACAGCGGTATATGCAGCAGGTAGTCGTTGTAATAGTTATCCTGAAATATTCGAATTTTGTTTTAGTCAAATAAATCCTGGTAAATATCCAGAACTTCTAAAAAGAGACTTAGCTGAAAATGGTTATTATGGTAGCTTAAACACGCTACAGGGTGCACTTCGCTTCGATCAATTCCAAAAATTGTTTGACTTCTTAAGTCCAAATTCTGTCTCAGAAGATGATTATAATATCTGGTTAGATATGGAGATCAAGAAACATTCAGAACCTTATGTGAATGAAATTGTAAAACTTTTTATGCATATGTGGATGAAGGAAGGGTTTGACAGTCATCGTGCTTTAGTGATAAGAGAAGAACTAGAGGATAAATCCCCTCTTTTTCGCACAGTTTTGTTAACACCTTTAGTGGAAAAGGATTATATGGAGCCAGTATGGGCCATATTAGATATAGCTAATTGTGATCAAATCAAGAAATTTATGGATTCTAGACAAGCGGAGTATATACGATCTGTATTAGAGAAAAGAGATGTTGATTCATTAAATAAATTTCTAGCGTATGGAAAGTCTGTAACTGAAGAACTTGATAGAGGTGATTTAAGTACCGGCTTAACTAAGGTTAAATTAAGCAAAGCATGTGAGCAATTAGGGTTGGGTAATTAAGAGGTATTTATAAGGCAATTCTATAAAACAGGTGGTGGTTTCTTGTTACTACTTTAGCTTCTGTCAAAAAGGTGTTGCATTATAATACAAATGTTGTATACGCAAGTTAGCATGTAGATAAGGACAGCTTATATTGTTGATATCTCTGATAGTAAATAGTGAGTTTAGCATAATATAATGAAGGGGGCTTTATGTTTAAGACACAATATCCAACAGATCATCTAAAAAAAGAAGGCGTTAATTTAAAGATTACCGAATTATCGGATGAAATACAATATCAAGCTAAAGAATTTCCCCAGTTCAAGCGTTATCGGAGGTCTGATTCCGAAAGTGAAAGTAGATTTAAAAGAATCGATGTTCCAGGAGACGGTAGTTGCTTATTTTGGTCTGTTACTATGGCTTACTTAATACCTGCCAGAGACGACGGTGCTCTATTTCGGCAAAGGTATGAAGCTTTGTTTGGAAGTGAAGAAGCTGTAACTCAAAACTTAGATCATATTAGGAGTTTGGTCCGGAATTTAAGTACTGCCAATTATGATGATACATTTGCAAACTTAGTGAGAAACGTGTTTCGCAACCGAGTAGTTGATCATATAAGTTCTCATGAGAACGAGTTTAGAGGTTTTGTTACAGGCAGTTTTGAGAATTATTTAGAAAACATGAGGAAACCCAATACTTGGGGAGGCGAGCATGAAATAAGAGCAATGAGCGAGATGCTTAGCGCAAGGATTAGTGTTTCTGGTGCAACTAGAAGTCAATATGACAACGGGAATATTCAAATACAGTTATTTCATGTTGGCGCACCAGGTAAACGAAATCATTATAACTTTGGTCTTGAGGGAGGTATTGTCGATAATGATGTAGAGCTTGCGAAAGGTTTAAAAAAAGTCATGGGTAAAGGAAAGCCACAAGATTTTGAATTAATACAGTTATTAATAGAGGAAGCAGGTAAAGAAGTCGGTATAAGCCGGCAAGATGAAGACTTTAAGTCTTTTGAACCGAGATTTCAGTCATTTGTGGATCAGATTCCATCTTATTTACACTCTGTAGGAAAAGCAGGATTTTTTACACACTTCTTCTTAGGGAGCTTTTCTACTTTGCTGGACACAGA
>NZ_QPIP01000071.1 GCF_003344345.1 Wolbachia endosymbiont of Cylisticus convexus
AAGTAAAAAAGAAAAGCGTGAAACTAGGAAAAGGAGCTTTAAGAACGATGATCTTGGGTTTCAAGGTCTGCTGAGTTTTCTACAAAAGCATAATGTGGAAGAAGTAAAGTCATGCATGTGGTTGTTATAGCGAAGCTTTGGCTGAATTTCTGCACAATGCTGGACATTTTGTTAGTGTTGTAAATCCTTATTGTATTAAATCTTATACAAGGAGTAAGCTCGTAAGACAAAAGAATGATCAGACTGATGCAGAAATTATTGCTGATTATTGCCAAAGACAGGAACCAACTCGTTGGACACCACCTTCTTCTGAAATGAAAAAATTAAAACATCTTTATCGTTGCTCAGTTGCGTTAAAAGAATTAGTAAATAACCACCTAGAAAAAAAAGAGAGACTGCCTAAAGAAGTTGCAAATGCTTGTTGCAACGAATATAGTTAAAAAAATAGAAATAATAAAAAACTCCATACGCAAACTATTAAAGCAGCACAAAGAATTGTTGGAAAATTTTCAGCTTCTATTGACTATTCCAGGAATAGGAGAGGAATCAGCAATGGCTATTTTAGCTGAAATCCCTGACATAAAAGCTTTTAGAGATGCCAGGCAATTGGCAGCATATACAGGAGTTATACCGAAAAATATAACATCAGGTTCATCTGTACATTCTAAACCAAGATTAAGTAAATCAGGTTCACAAACATTACGTAAGGCCCTTTTCTTTCCTGCCATAGTAGCCAAGAATCACAATCCTATCATTGTGAGTTTTTGCCAAAGACTAAAGAAGAAGGGTAAGCATAATATGGCAATTGTGGGAGCTGCAATGCGTAAGCTACTCCATATCATTTTCGGTATCCTGACATCCAAAAGTGCTTTTGATCCAAATCATATCAAGAATTACAGAACTAGGATGTTGACTGTAGTTTAAAATCAAAAAATGCTTCCAATCCATTCAACATATTCACTAACTGTAATCTGTGTACTGTTACACAATCAGAAGTATTTTTTGATTTTATGATACAGCTTGAGTAATTTTTTTGTTGACTAGCAAGACGGTATCTTTCTTATGCCACTTTTCCTTAACTTGACGCGTATGCTGGCCGTAACTGTGTGTACTTAAATAATAATTACCTTCCTCAGGCCTTCAACTCCTCAAATATTTCACTTGCTCTATTTAAAACAGAGTCAGGAAAACCGGCAAGTTTTGCCACATGTATTCCATATGACTCATCTGCAATACCCTCAATTACTTCATGTAGAAAGATTACCTCTCCATTCCATTCTTTTATTTTCACACAAAAACATTTCACATTTTCTAAGTATTCACCTACTTTAGTCAATTCATGATAATGAGTTGCAAAAATGGCGCGGCACTTATTTATATTGTGAATATGCTCAATTACCGCCTGAGCAATAGATAAGCCATCATATACTCCTGTGCCCCTACCAATTTCATCAAGTATCACCAAGGAACGATCTGTTGCCTGATTGACTATCGTTGCTGTTTCAATCATCTCTACCATGAAGGTAGAATAACCAGCTGTTATATTATCTGTTGCACCAACCCTGCTGAATATCTTATCAATTACTCCAATGTGTGCACTATCTGCTGGCATAAATGATCCCATATGAGCTAAAATTGCAATGAGAGCGTTTTGTCTCAAGAAAGTGCTTTTTCCTGCCATGTTAGGACCGGTAATTAGATGTATACCAGCCAAACTTATGCTGTTTGCAATAAATTTATTGTTTACTTCAACCACTGGATGCCTTCCGCTACAGATATCAAATTCCTTACTATCGTCGATAATGGGTTTTACGTAATTGTTTTGTACCGCAAGCTCTGCAAACGCGGTTCTAATATCAAGTTTTGCCAAAGCATTTGCAGAAAGAGCAATTTTTTCAGATTCTTTAGCAATTTCACTACACAGTTCACTAAAAATTTTCATTTCTAAGCCGATTGCAGCATCACGTGCCGTAAGAATTTTATTTTCTAATTCTTTCAATTCATTAGTAGTATAGCGAACACTGTTTACTAAGCTTTGCCTATGAATAAATACATCTGAAGTTATTTTGTGATTTGCTGACACTTCAACGTAATAACCGAGTATATTGTTGTGTAATATTTTTAGTGCAGCAATGCCAGTTAGGTCGCGATAAGATTCACGGAGTTTAGTGATCAGTTTGCTACTATTGTTCAGCACATAAGATAGCTCAGATAGTTCTTGATTATATTTTGGATTGATAAATCCTCCTTCTTTTACGGAACTGAGGTTATTATCAAGTACAGCACTCTCTAGAAGCTCGAATAAGTTTTTATGATTTCCAAGACTTTTATGTATTGTGCTGAGTTCACTCTTGTCACTACTTATCACTTGAGTAGTAGACACTGACTCCTTTTCTCTAGTCAAGCACTGAAATGACATCTGAGAGTTAGCTGCCGGTTTTTCACTTAAGTGATAACTATGTAAGGTAGACAAAAGCTCAGATAACTCTAACGTTTTTCCAAGACCAACTTTTAATAAATAAATGTCTTTTGGTGAACCACGCCCTAGCATCAAGCGCGATAATGATCTCTCAATATCTGGAATATTAGATAATATTTCCCGTATTTTTTTGCATGACTCATGGTGATTTACAAAAAATTCAACGGTGCTGAGCCTTAAATTAATTGCCTTAGAACAAGCAAGTGGTGAAGCAAGCATTTGTTTGAGCAGGCGTCCACCAGAGGCTGTAAGTGTATGATCGATAACTGAAATTAATGAACCTTTCTTTTCACCAAATTGAGTTGAAAATAACTCAAGATTTCTCCTTGCTGAAGCATCAATAAGCATGAAATTTTGTTGTTTATAGGGCTTTGGCAACTCAAGTCTTGGAATGGAGCCTCTTTGCGTTACTCTAACATATTCAAGCAGCGCACCGCATGCCATAATCTCTATTTTACTGAATTTTCCTATAACTCCAAGCTCTCTGATTTTATAAAATTCACACAGCGTTCTATGGGATTTATTATACTCAAAAAAACTCTGTGCATGTTGCGTAATCGATATCTTATAATTTTTCAAAATTGATCTAACTCTTTCATCTTCAGTGAGCTTTTCAGAGATCAATAATTCCCTTGGTGATATACGCAGTAAATCACTATCTAGAGCTTTCAAATTCGTTGTAGTGTGAAAAAATTTTCCCGTTGATAATTCGAGCCAGCCAATAGCATACTCTTCATTTTGTTCAACTATGGATGCGAGATAATTATTGCTTTTATCCTCCAGTAGTGAATCTTCCATAATTGTACCTGGAGTTACAATTCGCACTACATCACGTTTTACTATGGATTTATAGCCCCTCCTTTTTGCTTCATCGGCAGTTTCTAATTGATCACAAATTGCTACTTTAAATCCTAAATCTATTAGCTTATGCAGGTAAGATTCGCTACTGTGTGCTGGCACTCCACACATTGGTATGTCCTGTCCACACGCATTACCTCTTTTAGTAAGCACTATATTCAACAACTTCGCAGCTTTAATGGCATCATCGAAAAATAATTCATAAAAATCTCCCAGTCTATAAAACAATAGATGATCCTTGTATTGAGCTTTCAAGTTCAAATACTGCTCCATCACAGGAGTGTTTTTTTCTCTTATTAAGTTCATAATATTTTTAAATATGTTAGCAATAAACTAGCTTTCTCTGGCATTGGTTATTTTATTATGGATCAATAATTTTTTTTAGCTATAGTACAAAAGCAAATAGTTTAAGGTAGGATTATGGCACATGAACGATTGTCAGAAATATTAAGTATAATAAGTGATTTAAATGAGAGTAATATAATCGAAAGAGTAAAAGAGAAGTTGGAAAAAGAAGATCCAGGCACGTATGAAGAGTGGCAAGATAATGGATTTGACATAAATTATACATTCGATGATCAGAGTACGTTTTTACATATAGCTGCTAGAGGTAATCTTGTAAAGATGGCAGAGCTTTTAATAAAAAAGGGGCTAATGTTAATACAGCAGACCAGGAGGGGTGTACTCCTTTGCATTGTGCTGCTCTCAATGGACATAAAGAGATAGTAGAGTTCCTGTTAGAAAAAGGGGCTAATGTTAATGCAGTGGGTCAGGATAGAAGTACTGTATTACATCATGCTGTTTCTGCTGAAAATTGCCAAGTGGAAATAGTAAAAACCCTCATAGAAAAGGGAGTTAATGTTGATGTAGCGGATAGGTACGGGCGTACTCCATTATGCTGGGCTACTAGAAATGGCTATTTAGATATAGTAAGAATTCTACTTGAAAACAAAGCAGATCCTTTATTGGAACATAAAAGTTTTAGCACATTAAAGCTCTTGGTTGAATTAATAAAAAATGATTTTAAGCACCCGAAGAAAGCAAAAGAAACACAACAACAAGAGGATGATGAATATGAATTGATTAAATACTCATTGCTACTTCGCGGTGACTGTTCTTTAATGGATGTTGCTGGAAGAAGTGCATTTGGTAAGTTGACATCTACGTGGCTTGTTGATATGTCCAACTTAACAGAAAGTCAGAAGGAGTTGAATAAAAAATTTTTAAGCATTTTTAAAGATTTTCCACATGTTACTTATAAGGATTATAAGAATGATGTTGAAAAAATTAAAAAATTTTTACTAGATCATAAAAGTAATCAAGATCTAAAAACCATCCTCAACCTTAAAAGAGGAGAATCTAAACTGACAATACTGCATGTGCTATCAACTATGGAATGTAGTAATGCAGGAGAATTCATGGATTTACTTTTAGAGGCAGGGGCTGATCCTAATGAAAAAAATGCTACAGGAAGAACACCTTTGCATTATGTGACGCGTTATGGTGGTTGTAGTAAAATTGCGGTTTTGCTTCTAAAGAAAGGAGCTAATCGTGATATACAGGATAATAAAGGGAAAACCCCACTGGAAATTGCAATTAATAATCCTAACTATCATATTAAAAACCATTTGTTAACTGATAAGGGAAAGAGTTTACTGAAAAAGTTATGGTCTGCTTCTAAAAACTCTACTAAGCTACAACAGCTTTTGAGTGAACACAAGAATACTCAAGATTTTGAAAGGATTTGCCACTTTTTTGGTTGGGAAGAAGGATCACAAATTGGTGCCAAGGATGTTCTTTATGGAATTTTTCGTAAAGAAACACAAGTTGACCATAATGGAAAAAAGCGTTCGTGCAAGAGTGTAAATCTATGGGATGAGTTCTCTATAGATGAGCAAGATCTACATGAATATTTTGGTGAATTAGATAAAGCTCAAGACATAAATCAGCTAGAACAGATTGTAACCGAAGTTATAGAATTTGGGATAAGGTTGAATCTTTCTTACAAGGGAAATATATATGAAAATGCTTATGAAAGTAGGTATAATTTTACAGATTATGTAATAAGAAGAATTAGTGAATTAAAGATTTTTCAAGTTGAAAGGGACATAAAAGTTGCTAGTCGCATAGTATGTAATTTGGTATCAAAAGGGGCAGTACTTGAAACTCTGAGTAGTATAATTGTAATTGATAAACTAGAGAAGTTTGAAGGACACAAAGCTAATCTGAAAGAAGCACGTAAAAGATATGTACGTTATTCTCTAAGATTTTTGGAAGCTGCAAAAAGCGCAACTACTGGTACGGTAAAAGAGGCAAAAATGGACAACTTCACTTTCTACTTGAAATGCTCAAAGAATAGTACAGTCGAGGTTGCGAAAGTCATAAATGGAACAGGTGAAAGCACAGGACTTCGAAGAGACGTGATAGCGATCGGTGAAAGCGAGATAGAAATTTTAACGGAAAATGGAGTAAGAAATTATACTAACCTTACGGGTAATATAGTACTAACTTTTCATACTGATTTGGGAAAAGTAGATGTTAGATTGTATCCTGATGTGCAAGATAAAAGCAGAATTATAGTAGAGGTAAGTAACAAGGAAGACATATTGGAAAAGTTCAAAAATTGTAAAGAAGAATTAGGTGAGGATTGCTTCCTTGGCAATTATTCTGTCTACGATGCCATTAAGCAAGGATATTTTAAGTATGAAGAATTGAAATCTTCTGAAGTAATTAGCTTACATGAGGAAGTTTTAGAAAAAGATTCCAAATATGGTGTGAGTTCTTCATTAGGAAATATATCTTTATCTCCTATTGTACAACAGGGCATAGAGAAAGTTCGTTCGCAAGGTTAGTGTTGCTCAGCTTAAGTTTAAATTGCCAAAGAGTGCAAATTTTATGATATTAAACGAACTAGCTGTATGCTCCCAGAGTGTAATAGTAAGGATTTAGTATAAATAAATCAGGGAGCATTGAGAACATATAAATTCAAAAGGAGTAAGACCTTTAAGAGTTTTGAGTCTTTTAGCGTAATTATAACAAAGGCATAAAGATGCTCTTTGAGTTGCTCGGTAGTTTAACTGTAGCATTCTTTAAGGTTTTATTCATACGTTCAACTTGTCCAAGACTTTTGTCAAACGGTGTTCAATATCATGTTCTTCACAAACTCTATCAAATATATGTTGAAAAGCATATTTATGACGCTTCTGATTAGTAAATTGTATACCGTTGTCTGTCAAAACGGTACGGATTTTATATGGTAAAATTCTAATCAAGTTACGAAAAACTCAGCAGCTATAGGTTTTATAGCGCTTTCGTGAAGCTCAACATAAGCAAATTTGGACGTTCTGTCTATAGCAACAAACGAATGCCTTCCTCAGTTCTGATATCAATATGAAAGTAGCCGATAGGATATTGTTTGAACTTCTTTTTAGGCTGGATGTCTCCATCAATGTTTGGTAGTCTACTAATCTCATGCCTTTGTAAACAACGATAGACTTCTTTCAAAATTGTCACAGGGAGTGAAAATCGAATATTTGAAAGTGTGAAATATAAGCGTCAGACAAACAAAATCTGTCAAATCAAGAAGAAACACCAAAATTTAAGTTTAGCAATTTTCGGGTATAGTTGTGCAGGGTGACCTTACCCAGAAAAAGTAGAGAGGAAGTAAAGAAGTTTTTGCTATGAAAATAAAAAGTTCAGGAATGCAATGTAGAATGTCTACGCTGTTTATTATAAAAAATTTCTATATATTCAAATATTGCGGTGTTGTGCAGAGTGTTGTGAAGTATCAATGAGTATGAGTGAACTAAAAAAGCTCTCTGAAACAGCATTATCATAACAATAACCTTTGTCTAGAAATAATATTTTTTGTACTCAGTAAAAATCTCTAATTTTTAGAGGTGTATTGTGATCCTTGATCGCTATAAGCAGATTTGCGCCTATCAATAGCCATATCTATGCCTATCAACTAAATCTATTATTGCCAACCATCCTTCATTGGTTTTTATGTACCTAAACCCATATCTTGTTTGGTTGATCAGTGGTGAAATTCTGATTCAATATGTTATAACTCTATTTGTGGTTTTAAACCTTCATCTAAGCTTAGCTTGAATGCCATTTTTCTGCATAACATTGTTTTGATTTTACCTAAAGCCTTTAATTCAGTTTAGGAGCTCCGTACCTGCATTGTGATGCTTTTCTTTGTATGAGCTCTTCTCTTATTGTTTTTTTTCTGAGTAATCCATCTATACAAGCAGATACGTTCAAAAACCTTCATAATTCCCGTGTTTTATAGCAATTTTCATGTTCTTTTATAAAAACTCTTTTTGGTTTGCAAAATATCCCAGGGCTTTTTTTAAAATGTCTCTTTCTCTCGTTACTCTTGCCAGCTCTTTCTTTAAATCAAACTTTTCTTTGTCACAAGTTCCTTTTCCTTGGTTCCAGATATTGTATGTTTTTACCCACCTGCTTAGCCGCTAATACCCAAATCTCTTCCTATTTTTGCTGATGA
>NZ_QPIP01000072.1 GCF_003344345.1 Wolbachia endosymbiont of Cylisticus convexus
CTACTGCTACAAGTTCTCCTATCTCAGCCTTAGCTTTCGCCTCAAGAAGTTTACCTCGCTCCATTTCATTTTTTATTCGCGTTTTAAGCAACATCGTGGAAAGTTTTTCTCCGCTTTCTGAATAGTTTTTTCTTCTCAGTGGTTGACTTGGATCTCTGATTGTTTCTATAGCCCTGTTTGCTTGTTCTCGGTCAATGAGTCCATCCTCCAACTCAACTATTCCTTTTTTTACTAAATAACAGACATATTGCTTTGATACTCCTATCTCTCTTGCCCATTCTGTTTGTGTGATTTTTTCCACTCTTTTTGCCTCTTTTCTACGAATTTTCTTCTTGAATTTCTGCAAAAGTTTTACCAGTACTGGCTAAAAGGGCATCTCTTCCGGTATATATTTGCCAACGTTTTATGGTTACATCTACAAATTTTGAATCTAACTCTATTGTCCTACAAATTCTTCCTGTTCTCTCACATGCAATCAGTGTACTTCCAGAGCCGCTAAATGGATCAAGAACTATGTCTCCTGATCTGCTGCTGTTTACTATTGCTCTCTCCATTAGCTCTACTGGCTTCATCGTTGGATGTAGTGTATTATGTGTTGGCTTATCATAAAACCACAGGTCACTTTGATTTCTACCTCCATGCCACTCACGTTTATTGCCGCTTTTCCATCCATAGAGCATTGCTTCGTATTGTCTTTGATAATCAGATCTGCCTAGCGTAAAATGATTCTTTGCCCAAATGATAAATGTTGACCATTTTCCTCCTGCCTCCTCAAATACTTTTTGCAACGTTGAAAACTCTGATGATGATATGCAGATGTAAATTGCACCTTTCGTATATGCTAAAATATGGGAACAGATGCCATAGAGAAAAAGCTCATACTTTTCACCTTGATTATCATTTAATACCTTTTTGTCTTGGCTATTACCATAATCAACGTTATATGGAGGATCACAAACAGTAATGTCTGCCATTTTATCATCTAACAGCGCTTTATATGATTCAACTACAGAGCTATCACCACAATAGATTCGATGATCACCTAAAATCCATAAATACCCTGGTTTTGTTATTTCTACCCTTTTTTCATCACCAACCAAGTCAGAAAAATCTTCTTTTTCACTATCTAAATCATCAAGGAAATGTTGAACTTTTTCTAATTCAAATCCAGTCATTTTAAGATCAAACTGTAAATCTTCTAACTCTTGAATTTCTACTTTCAAAAGCTCATCATCCCACTTTGCCCAATTAGCTGATTGATTTGCCAGTAATCGAAAAGCTTTGGTTTGTGGTTCATTTAGATTATCACTTAAGACCACTGGAATACTTTCCATACCAAGTTTTCTTGCTGCTTTAAGTCTTAAATGACCATCAACCACAGTTCCATCGCTTTTTGCAACTATTGGTATACGAAAGCCAAATTCCCTGATTGAAGCACACATTCTATTTACTACGTCATCATTTTTACGAGGATTACGCTCATATTCAACTAGATTTCGAATAGGATAGTAGTGGATTGCTAAATTCATATAATTGCTATACTAATTAAAAAGTTAATAATTAAAATATCTCTGACGCTAAAGAAGGCCTGGGGTCATACCCACCAAACCCGCTAGCCTAGCTGAAAGGACCCACTTTTTATGGAGTTTTTAATACATTAAAATCTTTACTAAAATTCATAACGTAGAACATCAAAGCTAAAGCATCGGCCTCATTATCATCTCTAGGTGAAAAACTTTTTTCACGTATCGCTTCAATAACTTCACTCTTACTTGCATTGCCTTTGCCTGCTATAAAGCGTTTTATAGTTTTAACATTAACACCTTTGTACGGCACATGATGTTCTTCACACCAAGCAGAGAGAACAGCCAAAAACCCACCATAACAATGCGCTGCATCAGTTCCTAAATGTCTTCTTACTTCCTCAAAATACACTGCAGTGAACTTATGTTCTAAAGAGTTAAGCCAATTACGGAAACTCAAAAAGCACATGCCACCTCCGCTGAAACGGTTACCATGAAAGTTTTTGCTCCCACTTTGAATTACTCCATCTGTTAGAATTGCCCAGCCTGTTTGCTTGCCGAGGTCTAGTGTTAGGATTGACATTATTTAAAATTACAAGTAGCACTAAATATTGTTTGGTTCCTGCAAAGCACACCAGCAATTCATAGGTTTTTGTAGTCCAACAATGAGAATTATGTGCTACTGCAGAAAGTTGTTTTCTTGTTATATATATTCACCAAAATTACGAAAACTGTTCAATTTTTTTTTATTTGCAAAGTACAAAAATCGTATTAGACTTATATACAGGTTTGTTCTATAGTAGTAAGGTTATTGACAATGCCATTTAATTAAGTTTTAAAGGGTACTACGTGCATTCTTTGATGAAGTGCTGAGGTTGATCTATAAAATTACATCTAGCTTTAAAACGAAGTTTTGACCTTATCTAAAAAAATGCAAATCTACTCAATCTTTGTTTGCCGAGTTTGGGATTGACACTCAAAGCTTTTGTATTTGAAGCGCATCCACAAACTACATCAATACCCTTCTATTATATATACCGGATTTCTCACTACTTTTTCCGGGATTTTCTCAAAAAAAGTTAAAATAATTTTAAGACAGCTAAGGAATTAAAGAGCTTTGAAAATCAGCTATATCTTTTACAGCAGCTTCTTTGCTATTTGAGTTGTTTCCATTTTGGAAATAACTGGTCATTTGGATTTAAAAGAGGTTATATGAGTAATTTAACAGCTATCTAACAACAGCCCTCTAAAACGTTTTTAAGAATGGTGCTACATATGGAGACAATTGAAATGGTCTATATAAAACTTTATTTTTTGATTTCAAGGGGGGTGAAAAATTGTCCCCACCCTTTAGAAAGCCCCATATCTCTGCTTTTTATCTACCAATAATATAGTAGAAATATAAGTCTTTGTCTCCATTATACTAGATAGAGCTGGAGACGTAAATAAATAAATTTTGATCTTTGTCTCCATTTTAAGTGGGTTTTGTAGCTTCTGTTTCTTCTTCCATAGCAGCAACTCCAAACTTTTTTCCTTTAGCTTCTTCTACAAATTATTTATTAGAGATTACCTAAAGACTCAACTTAAGAGTTTTAGATAAAAGTTGTTATATTTCTATAAGACCTCTAAAATAACCAGCTTTTATTGCACCGATTTAAAAAACTGTTCACTTTTTTGGAAAAATATTTTACAATGAATAAAAAACATGATAAACTAAAGCAAGGCTTTTTGTAGTAAGTAAAAGTTTAAGGTAAAAGATAATTTAGAAGTGCCTCATAATCGAGTTTTAAGCTACCTTACATAAGTAACTTAGGTCTTAGTAGTATAATTGTACCCTGGAGTCGTATAATCGCTTTAAATCCGCACTAAATGCAATTGTCTCAAAGTTGTATTTTTTCATTAAATTTAAGTAATGTTTTGTGGTAATCTCTCTAGGTCTTCTTTATTTCTATTTATCCAATATACTTTATATTTATTATTACTGTTATTATTTATTACTATTATATATATATAATATATAAGGGTTTTAGGAAGCTAGAATCCGCCTCACTGGCTGACTTTAGACATGTGGTTTCTAGGAACGCTTTTAGGAACGTAGGCAAAAAAGCTAGCTCTCACGCAGAATTTAGGTTCCTGATTTCTAATTACTGATTTAGGAACCTAGGAATTAGGAATGTAATACAATCATTGATGGTGCTATTTCTTAAGTGCTAAGTTTTAGTTGAGTGGATGTAAATTGATAGTAGCTATAGATTGAAAGGGCAATAGAGAAAACTTGGTAAACTCTAAAATATTTTTACCCATAAAAAAAGACTTATCCTAACATTAAATTTTGCCTATAGCTAAAATCTTCAGCTCCAGGGGTGAATTTTCCTATACCACGAGCAAATGGTCCAGTTGGAATGTCAAGCCACTTATCCTCTCTTGAACCTGTAGACATAACTTTAACTAACTGCTTTACCTGCAAAAGTTCCTGTACCATACGCTCTAGTCTATCCCTTCCCATGCTGTGAAAAACTTCAGGTAGTCTATGCCGTTGCTTATATACTCCTGTGCTTCCTGTGTGAGTAAATGGGTGTCCTGCAACAGCAGATCGTGTAATTGCATCAGTAAGACATATTTTAAGGTCTTTTTCACTAGCATTTTTAACTGTTAGTTGTATTGTTATATCTTCTAGTAGCCCTGTTTCCTGATTTCTTAGGTAAGTTCTTACAGTGCGATCAGCTAACCCATTGGCCTTCACAACTGCCCCATGAAATAAAGCATTCTGTCTTGGTGTTTCTCCTACTGCCTTAAAGATCTCTAGCCTAGATGTATTTTCTATTGGCCAAAAAGCGTATGAGCATCTAACACCATTAACAAGAGCAGAGGTACCTCTTATTGCATCTCTTGCTTGTTCAACAGTTAGTATAGATTTTTCTCCTTTTGGTTTTCTCATGTGGTGAGCAGTAACAATTGAAGCTCCAGTACTATTTGCTAGATCAGACAATAGACACATCAGATAATCCCCTACAGCTGGGTCAGCATTTATATCTGCATGGATAAATGAAGCAAGTGGATCAAATACTATCAATTTCAGATCTTTAATTTCCTCGAGCTGTTTTATTATAGATTCGAATTCAGGAGAAATTTCGACAACTTTACCACGAACGTTTCTTAGTATTGTAAGTGATCCTCTAACGTTTGGCAGTGGTACAATAAATAGTTTGTCTTTATATTTTAATCTTTCACATTTAGGGTCAAGTCGTTCTAAGCGGCGATGTACTTCACCTGCATCATCTTCTGCTAAAAAGACTACCACTGATCCATGTTCAGTCACAAGCGAACCAAAACCACATATTTGATCTGTATCATTTACAACTTTGAGAGCCAAATCAAGTAGCAGCATACCCTTACCTGTATCTCCCATAGCAGCAACTATTGAAGTAACGCCCAAAGGAAATATCCCTTCAACAAGAAATTTTTGCTCTGGTACTGGACCTACAAAGCGCTCTGCACTCCAATCTAAAATATTAAGTGGCTGTTTTATGGGTCTTTCTAAGCTTTTCATATTTGGAGTATCAGTAGTTAGAATATCAGTAGCAGGTAAATTTATACATGGAGTTGAAGCTAAAAACTCTTTGACATCTATACCTTCCTCTACACAATCAGCAGCATCCCATTTCTTAGGCTTACCTCGAGGAATTTCAAGCACAGCAAGTGATGCAACTCCAATTTCTAAAAGCTTATTTCCAACATTTTTAGCATACTTTGCACCTGCTTCATCATTATCTGGCCATATAATAATATGCTTGCCCTCAAGTTGTGACCAATCAGTCTTTTTAACATCTGCATTTGCTCCAGACATTATTGTTGTTGTTGTAATACCTTGTTTTATTAGCGCTTCTGCACATTTTTCTCCCTCAACAAGAATAACTTTATCGGACTTCAAAATACCTGGGATATTATAGAGTGGCCTTATCTCTGGCGCACCAAAGTCGGATTTTTTAATATCAAAAGGAAGATATCGCTTTCCATTACCTTCATCATAACGATAGACTCTAACAAGAGCTTGACCTTTTTCATCGTAATAATCCCAATATGCAGTTGGATTACTTGAATTTTTGAAATGACCAAGCCACTCAGCTATAAAAGCAATTACCTCAGGAAACTCTGTCCTTGCATTCTTTCTATGCACAGCTGCCCAAAGGTCGATAATGTCACCACCATCTCCAGTTGCAAAATCATTCCATAATCCTGCTCTACTGCCACTTAGTTCTACTCTTAAACTTTTTCCTTTGTTACCATGCACATCACCTATTCGAAATTCATCACCATGGAAGGTACCATTGGGGAAAAGGTAAGAAAGGCATGATCTTAAATTCAACAATAGTTGTGCTTTAATCTCTGGAACATTGTATGAAACACTCATAATTAACCTTTAAACTATAAATTCGGAGTCTTGTTCTATATATTCACCGGATTTACAAAAACTGTTCACTTCGTAGGTGCATTGTCTGATCAAAGGTTTGAGTGTCTGAGGTTTGAAAAAAGATTCCCGATTTTTCAAGGGTAAAAAACTCACGACTGTCTGAGGTATTTTTTTCATGTCCTACAATATTTACTAAGAAAGTTTCATCCTTAAGTCTTTTATTTAAGGATACATCTTATGAAATCTAGAAACTCTTATTCAGGTATTGATCCTAAAGTTGTTAATTTAATAAAATTTTACGCAAAATATTATAAGTCGCTTACTGATCAAGATATTGAAGACATAGAACAGGACCTCTTCTGTGAGTTTCTTTCATGCATAGATCAGTATGATAAAACCAAGGGCAGTCTTTCAACCTTTGCTAAGCAAGTTGTTAAAAATCGTATTAATAATCTAGTCCGTAAACACTCACGTACTACTCCTAAACTTGAAAATAATGTGCAACAGGAAAGTTACTGTTTTGAAGATGAAGCGATACTACGCGTTGATATTGAGCAAATTATTTCAAAATTACCAAAGAAATGGCAAGTTTTATGTGAACAATTAAAACACCACAGCATTGCTGAAGTTGCAGACATGAACAATATGTCACGGACTACTTTGTACAATATTCTCAAGAAAATGCGATCTAAATTTGCATCTCTTTATGAAAAAAAAATGCAAGAAAAAGTGAACAGTTTTTTGAAATTTGGTGAATTTATATATAGAGGCAAATTAAGGTAAAAGCATGAAAATAATAAACAGCAAAGAAAGAGCAAAAATGGTCACAGGTGTGAAAGTAGTAATCTTTGGACCTTATGGAATCGGCAAGACTAGCCTACTTAAAACTCTTGATGAGTCAACAACACTTTGCCTTGATTTTGAAGCAGGACTTCTTGCCGTTCAAGAGTGGAAAGGAGATTCAATCGAGATGCACACTTGGAATGAGTCAAGAGATATTGCTTGTCTTATTGGTGGGCCAAACCCTGCACTGAAGTCTGATCAAGCATATAGCCAAAGACATCATGAACATGTATCTGGTAAGTATAAAGATCTTCTTTCTGAAATTTCTAAATATCGATGTATTTTTATTGATAGCATCACTGTTGCATCACGTTTATGTCTTTTATGGGCAAAAATGCAACCTGAAGCTTTTTCTGAAAGAAGTGGAAAGCAAGACATGAGAGCTGCTTATGGGTTACTTGCTCAAGAGATGATGGCTTGGCTCAATCAGTTTCAACATATCAGAGATAAAGACATCATCATAGTTGGCACATTAGGTCAATATCTTGATGACTGTAATCGTTCAACATGGCTGCCTCAATGTGAAGGAGCAAAAACTGCCAGTGAAATTCCTGGGATAGTTGATGAAGTAATCAGTATGGTTGGAATTAAGAAAGATGATGGCACAGAGAAACGTTCATTTGTCTGTCAGACTATTAATTCCTGGGGCTATCCAGCTAAAGATCGAAGTGGCTGCCTGAATATGATTGAAGAACCTCATCTGGGTAAATTACTTGCGAAAATTAAAGCCAAAACCTTGGCTTCTGTTGCCTAAATTTAATTTTAAAAGGAGTAATATGGGTGCGCCAAGCAAAGTGCGTAAAGTTCAGTTGGTGAAAATCCAATCCAGGCAAAGCCTAGCCAGCAGCTTGGAACAAACCACTATGCTGCGTAAGGTAACGAGCGTAGTAAAGCTAGTGGAACGGACAACACAGGGTACAACGAAAGTGAAGGTATTGAGTCCCGAAATTCTCGATGTCATAGAGGTCGACACGTTGCATATAGTGGAAGACAGCAAGAAGGGTAACGATAAGGCAAGTTATCACTCACTCTATCGGGATCTGAGGCCGTATCACGTGTTGAGATGGAGTTTACGTAAACTTGGGAGAGATCCTTTGTATTCCTATTAAGGTACGTTGGAACAAGTCAACAAAGGCGAGGACTAACGGAAGATGCAAAGGAAGTCGGACTGACTGATAGTACTCAGAGTGTGGGAAAGCCACATACAAGGGAGCAATATAGTGACTGGTTTAGGGATTGCTATGCCAATACAACGGAGGTTGGAATAACGTGCAAAGAAAACTAAATCAGATAACAGTAAGAGCCAGGCAAGATAAACGATTGAAATTTACATCGTTAATTCATCTGATAAACGCAGAGAATCTTGCTGAATGTTATAAAGAGCTAAAAAGGCATGTGGTATAGACCAGGTGACAGTAGAAGCTTATGGAGAAAATCTTGAAGAGAAGCTTAGCACTCTGGTGGATAGTATGAAGAGAAAGCAATATCAACCGCAACCAGTGAAAAGAGTATATATACCAAAAGCTGTAAGCAAAGAAAAACGCGGACTTGGGGTACCATCAACAGAAGATAAGTTAGTCCAGATAATGCTGAAGAAGATATTAGAAAATATTTATGAAGCTAACTTTCTGGATAACTCATATGGTTTTCGTCCTGGTAGAAGCTGTCATCAAGCGGTAAATGCACTAAATAAAGCAGTTATGTACAGACCAACTAACTATGTAGTAGAAGTTGATATCAAGAAATTCTTTGATAATGTCCAGCACAAATGGCTAATGAGATGCTTGAGAGAACGGATAACAGACCCAAACTTATTGTGGTT
>NZ_QPIP01000073.1 GCF_003344345.1 Wolbachia endosymbiont of Cylisticus convexus
TTTTAAAACATTGTAAACTTCCTTCTATCTGGCACATTATACCACATTTCTTGCAGCTAAATCTGCCTACTGAAGTTATTTCCAGACTCGGTTATTCCTACATCAGAAAGACGAGTTGTTACTTTTGGTAGAATATTTGTACAAAAGCACTTTTTGCACTCTTCTAAAACATCATCTAACCCAACATTACCACTAAATTTAATTCCTCTTTCCAAGCTTGTTATTATTTTTGGATACGCTTCTTCAAGCTCAGTATGTATTCTATCTTTTTCTTTTGAGTCTAAATTTCTTATTTTGCCTTCTACAAATGAATCAAATTTCTTAAGCGCAAATCTAACTGCAATATTGATATCTGGTATAACCTCTACTCCTTTACTTGTTAAATTCTGATAGTGCCTACTCCTAGTATTATCTAAAGCTTCAGCAACACAACTAGCAAAAGCAATATTCTCACTACTCAAAAAACTACTAGGGCTGCTTGCTGAGTGGATAATAGATTGCTGAGCAGAAGGTAAAACAGGGACATTGCGGAACAAGCTACTGAGTGCAGCAGTAGTTGAAGCTCCCATCCAACTAAACACATTATCAATAAAGGAAGAAGGTTTGACTACATTGCCTGTCACGTCTGCAGTATCGTCAGCTTCTAACGCTTTAAGATTTCTAGTGGGCAATACTGCTTTATAATCAAACTCAACATCACCTTTCAACATGGATAATATTTTTTGTATTATATGGTCTTCACACATAAGTTCTGGATTATCTCCAACAACATCAGATGCCGTTTCACCATTTACATCTCTTACATTAGGGTCAGCATTATTGTCGATGAGAAGTTTTACCATCCCTACTCGACAATGGAAAGACGCTAAGTGCAAAGGTGTCTTACCCATTGTGTCTTGCAAATTGACATCAGCAAGATGAGAAAGTAGAAATTGTCCTGCTTCTTCTCTACCATATTCAGCGGCAACGTGCAAAGCAGTTCTCAAATCTTCACTATTAGCAGCATTAACACTAGCACCACTGGTAATCAAAAGATTCAATATCTTCAAACTATTCTCTTTAACAGCAAAACTTATAGGTTTTATACCATATTTTTCACCATTAAAAACCTTGCTTACACCTATATAATCTGCAGTTATAATACATTCTTCAGCTTTCAAAAGATTATGCTCTTCTATAGCAGCAAATAACTAGTCTGTAAAAACTTCAGTCTGTTTGCTCATAAAACACCTCATAAAGAATAACATTTTTGGTTTTATATCATATAATTTAGTATGCACAAGTAAAATTTACAGAAAAACCTAAAAAACTTCTAATAGTGATAATTTGAGAGTATTATTACCCTTTTAACGCTAATCAACTATGTGACCTTACCCAGAAAAAGTGGAGAGAAAGTTGGGAAGTTTTTTTACAAAGAGAATAAAATGCTCAGGAATGCAATGTAGAATGTCTGCGTTGTTTGTTATAAAAAATTCCTATATATTCAAATATAGCAGTTTTAATACACCGTTTGGAGTACTTAGCAGTATTTATTAATAACTCCCTTTTCAGAGAACTGAAGAAACTTTCTACAACGGTAACAACAGCCTTTGTGACTCATGCTAGGCACTTATAGCTAGTAGATTTTGGTAATTTTTGAAGTATATTGTGAACCTTGATCGCTGTGTAATAGTAGATTCCTGGGATGGTTACGCTTGTAAATGGCCATTAACAAAGAGTCAATAACCAACTGTTTACTCATTGACCAGCCAACTAGATCGATTATTGCTGCCAAATATAGCCATCCTTTCTTGGTTCTTATATAAACTTTATTTGGTTGATCGGCAATAAAATTTTGATTTAATATATTGGGAACTATAACTCTATTGTCTGTTTGCTGTTTCTTGGTTTTAAATTTTCTTTTAAGTATAGCCTTAATGCCATTTTCTTTCATAACACTTTGCACTGTTTTGATGTTGTAATTTTTGCCTAAAGCTTTCAATTCAGCATGAATTTTAGGAGCACCATATCTGCATTTAGAAACTTGATGTATTTTTTGAATATCTGCTAATAGATCTTTTTTTGCCAATTCTCTATTGCTTATTTTTTTAGCAAGCCATCTGTAATAACCACTAGCAGATACACCAGAAATTCTGCATAATTCTTGTACTTTATAGCAATTGCTATGCTCTTTTATAAAAAGATATTTTACTCTTTTTGACTGGCTCAGGGCTTTTTTTAAAATGTCTCTTTCCCTTGTTACTCTTGCTAACTCTCTCTTTAAGTCAAATCTCTCTTTATCGTAAGGAGCTACGCTACCCCTGCCTGGAAATGCATTTGCTGCTGACTTTTTCTCGTTATACTTCTTTATCCACTTACCTAATACACCAGGGTTTATACCTAGATCTCTTGCTATTTGTGAAATTGTTTCTTCCCTTTCTATAAAAAGTTTTACAGCTTCTTCTTTGAACTCTGCTGTATACTTTCTTCCATTTGTCATATTACACCCCTTTATGAAAACATTTTTTACTATAAAAACGTCTCAACTTTCTCTCCACTTTTTCTGGGTAAGGTCAGTTGGCTAGTAGGGAAATAAAGAAAATTATCTTAAAATAGGAGGTAGCGTATAGAAAGATATTGAAAGTAGCATTTGTAATTGGCAAAAAAGTAAATTTGCAACCGAAGCAAATCTGAAATGTCTACAATTTGGCTTAAATCTCTTTCATTGCTTTTTAACGAAAAAAAGAATATTAAGCTACCTATAATAAGTATATAAAATAGCGCTTTTTCAACATATTTTATTCCTCTCGCAGATATATACTTAAAATTACATAAAAACATATTAATATTGACATACCTATATATTTATAATAAGCTAAAAATTTGTCATTATAAATGGATGGTAACATGCTTGAAAAGATGAATAATAATAACTTAATAAGTCGTTTAAGTCAAAAAAATATATCAGCAGCAGTAGAGGGGCAGAATAGTGAGCATCTATTCACAACAAATTCTAGTGAATCAGTTCAGATAATAGGAGATAATATCAGTAATGATCTTAAGGAAAAAAGAAGTAAACATCTTCCTCAGTGCTCTCTAGGCAATAATGGAGAAGCTACTACTGCTAGTAGTAATAAACAAAGTGGAAAATATTTACGTGATGAAAAATTAAGGGAAGAAGTTAAAGCTACACTAAGTAACTATGTAGGTAAAAACTGTACTCTTGAAAAAGTGCTAATAAGAATCAGAGATAATGAGAAGAGAGGTTATACTGCAAGAGTAAAAATTAAAGATGTTCAAGAGATTAAAGTAAGTGAATTTTTAAATGGAAGTTTCTGCAAGGATAATAAAATTTCGAGATTCACATTGATGACCGACGATGGAAAAAATTCGGTATCTTGCGATGTTAATGAGAGTGAGATTCGGTACTACAAAGTGCAAAATGGACTACCTGTAGTAATGATAATAAATTGGTATGTGGGTGAGAAAAAGTGCACTATTAAAATAGAGCTTGGTGTGAACAGTTTTAAGATCATCAACCTCAACGGAGTAACTGACAAGGAGCTAGCTGAGAATAAAGAGGTAAGAATAGGGGATAGACCAAGAGAGGGTTCAAAAGATAATGCTAAGTCCTTAGTTGAAGCAGTACGAGATTCACTACAACCAAGGAGTAGAGAAATTATCGAGCAAATAAGTTCAGCTACACCAGACATACAACAATTAGAGCATAGTGATAATCAAGACAAGAAGTGTTTTGTAGAAAAGATACAGACGCAACGTAAAACAGGAGGCATAGGAGTAGTAAGGTAGATGCTTAATAAAAAGAAGAAAGCTTCTAATGGTGATAGTCAATCAGACAAAAAAACAGTAATAGCATCACTATTGGAGAACCCACTTGATACCATACATAAAGGTGCTGTGGCTGGGTTAAGTAATTATGTACAAAAGAACCCAACTATCTGGCCCATATCGTATGCAGTTAGTATCTTTGGTCATGGACTAAAAACTATGTGGGTAACTGATGAAGAAAATAAAACAAAAGAGGGTATTGTTGATGAAGGCAATTTTAACTTATCAGACCCAATTAAAAACTTTACTGGAAGAACAAAGGAGCTAGAGAAGATATATCAATTACTTAATGAATCAACCTCATCAAGGGTTTTAGTTTCTATTAGCGGCCTAGGAGGAATAGGCAAGACACAATTAGCCTTAATGTATGCCCAGCTTCATGCTGAAGATTATGACAATTTAGTTTTAGTGGATGCTGAAAACTTATCTCATTTCTTTAAAAGACTAGCAGGAAACTCAAGGATAAATATCAAGACAAAAGATACTAACGGTCGTGATAAGGAAGATAAAGATATAGCACAAGAAGTATACGCTCACTTTAAAGGTAAGAAAAGTTTATTTATCTTTGATAATGCTAAGAGTCCGGAGGAAATCAAAAATTTTTTACCAAGCCTAGGTCATGAAGCGCATATTCTAATAACTTCCAAATGTCAGAATTGGAGGAATGTAGCAGGTGAGATCTCATTAAATGGGTTTAGTGATGAAGAGGCAAGAAATTTCGTAAAGAAAGAGTTGAATATAGCAATAGTTGAAGATCTTAAGGATTTTCAATTAATTTCGACAAAGGATGATATCCTGAAAATTACAAAAAAATTTGAGGGAAAAATAGATGTATATAGTGAAGAGTTAAAAATACTGAAACAACGTTTATCACAAAATCAAGAGAGTTACACATTAGATGAGTTAAGTCAGTTAGTAAAAGAAGGTTTGCTCCAATCTTCAAAAGAAGACTGCAATGTAGTTGATGATAACGCAATCACGGAGTTAAATCAAAAATTGCATGGGCTTCCGCTAGCATTGCAGCAAGTAGTTGCCTATATCGAGCAACAGAAAATTGTAAATTCAGACTTTGGAGTGGAGGATTATTTAGAAGAAAATTTACTAAGTTTCGACTTTAACAGATATGATAATGATCCATGTGTTGAAACGGTTATGGCAACTTGGCAGATTACACTCGATAAGATCAAAAGGGATGAACGATTTGGGGATGAAGCTATAAGGATTTTGAACATCATGGCTTATCTTGCACCTGATGATATTTTTAGTGAGATATTTTCAAAGTTAGTGACAGATAGAGAAAAATTAGCTGGTGCTATAGATCTGCTTAGAAGCTATTCGATGATTAGCCAAGGAAAGAAAAGTGATTTATCAAATATTCATGAGTTAGTTCAGGAAGCAATGCGTATAAAGTTGAAAAAACAAAATGCAGAAGAACAAGTTCTAAGTGATATGCTGAAAATAAATCCTTCCAATGAACAAGAAAGTGCTATGAGATGCATCAATGGAATGACTTTTTTTCATCTAGTTGCTTATATTGGTCACTTAGGTATAGTCACAACTCTATTAAATCAAGGAGCAAATGTTGATGTAGAGGATGTATGTGGAATAACTCCTTTATATTGGGCCGTTATTGAAGGTCACTTAGAAGTAGTTGAAGCTCTATTAAGTCGAGGAGCAGATGTTAATGTAATAAATTATGATGAATGGACTCCTTTGCATTGTGCTGCTGAACATTCTCTAGGAATAACTAAATTGCTTGTAGATAAAAATGCTAACATTAGTGCTAAAAATGCTAATGGTAAAACACCTTTAGATTTAGCAAAGAAGTATGGTAATACAGAAATAGTAAAGTTTTTAAGAGAAAAGCAAAGTGAATATAATTACGCATTACTTGCTGCTGGAAGGAGTGAAGATGCTGATGAAATTATAAATCTTCTCAATAAAGGAGCAGATGCTAATGTAAAATACAGTGATGGAATAACTATTTTGCATATGGCTGCTTATAATGGTTGGGTAAATGTGGTTGAAGCTCTATTAGATCAAGGAGCAAATGTTGATGCAGCAAGTTATAGATTGGATTTTAAGGGATTGACCCCTCTGCATATGGCTATTATGAACGGTCACTTAGATGTGGTCAAAACTCTATTAAATCGAGTAGAAGATGTTGATGCACAGGATGAATGTGGACTGACTCCTTTGCATTTTGCTGATTGTATTGGTCGGCCAGATATTAAAGCTTTATTAAATCGGAAAGCAAGTGAACTGGACTGGGAAATGGTCGACAGCCATGAAGTAACAAGCTCAGACTCAAGGCAGACCCCAATCTTTGAATGTCATAGATCTGAAAAAGAATTAATAAATGACTTAAGCGAAGCTGCGAATGATTATTCCCATAGCTCCAGTTCTAGGAGTGTGCTAGATAACCCGTCAGTTACTGCTTTACATAATGCAAGTCATATTAAAAATAAGTAATAAGTTTTCTGAAAAGTATATAAAATTCAAATCTAGGTAAAGATATGGCACCTAGGATTATTTCAGGTGTTGGATTTACTAAATATAGAAAAAAATTGACTGCTAAAGCAGCTACTGCTGGATTTCTTCCTACATTAGAAATGGTAAGTAAAAATTGAAAATTTCTGACAACTTACTGCACTGTTTTAACAGTAACATTATGCATATCTTTGTTAAATAATCTTTTTTTACTATTCTCAAATAAATCTCTATTAATTTAACAACATATATTGTTAGTAACTTAAATAATACAATCACTTCCAGCACCCAAAACCATCCAGTGTGAGAACAAGTTTTTTTTAGATGAGTTGGTCTGGCATATGTACTTAAGACCTTTGCTTCAAGTTCCGGGTGTAGGCTTATTTGCCTTTTTTTGACTATTTGCGGTTCAAAGCTTCCCTCCCTATCTCTTAGTGTTAACAGTTCAAATGACCCTGCACTTGTGCGTAAAGTCTTTCCTGTTTCTGCGATTATTTTCTTCGTTCCTATTATTTGATAGATGGCTTTCCATTTCACCTTCCAGACTTGCTTCCAGCAGCCTTTTTATGAATGGTGTCATCTCTTCCTGTCAATGGTCTGCCTTCCCTTATAGACGATAGGTTTCTAACTTTTTGTAATCTACCAAATCGGTAGTACTATTCGCTTAACTCACATGTCAAATCTCCATTTTTTATATTAATTTATTATTTTTCTTCTCGGCTTGACACAGTTTATTTAATCATAGGCGTCAAGTTAAGGAAAAGTGACATAAGAAAGATACCGTCTTGCTAGTCAACAAAAAAATTACTCAAGCTGTATCATAAAATCAAAAAATACTTCTGATTGTGTAACAGTACACAGATTACAGTTAGTGAATATGTTGAATGGATTGGAAGCATTTTTTGATTTTAAACTACAGTCAACATCCTAGTTCTGTAATTCTTGATATGATTTGGATCAAAAGCACTTTTGGATGTCAGGATACCGAAAATGATATGGAGTAGCTTACGCATTGCAGCTCCCACAATTGCCATATTATGCTTACCCTTCTTCTTTAGTCTTTGGCAAAAACTCACAATGATAGGATTGTGATTCTTGGCTACTATGGCAGGAAAGAAAAGGGCCTTACGTAATGTTTGTGAACCTGATTTACTTAATCTTGGTTTAGAATGTACAGATGAACCTGATGTTATATTTTTCGGTATAACTCCTGTATATGCTGCCAATTGCCTGGCATCTCTAAAAGCTTTTATGTCAGGGATTTCAGCTAAAATAGCCATTGCTGATTCCTCTCCTATTCCTGGAATAGTCAATAGAAGCTGAAAATTTTCCAACAATTCTTTGTGCTGCTTTAATAGTTTGCGTATGGAGTTTTTTATTATTTCTATTTTTTTAACTATATTCGTTGCAACAAGCATTTGCAACTTCTTTAGGCAGTCTCTCTTTTTTTTCTAGGTGGTTATTTACTAATTCTTTTAACGCAACTGAGCAACGATAAAGATGTTTTAATTTTTTCATTTCAGAAGAAGGTGGTGTCCAACGAGTTGGTTCCTGTCTTTGGCAATAATCAGCAATAATTTCTGCATCAGTCTGATCATTCTTTTGTCTTACGAGCTTACTCCTTGTATAAGATTTAATACAATAAGGATTTACAACACTAACAAAATGTCCAGCATTGTGCAGAAATTCAGCCAAAGCTTCGCTATAACAACCACATGCATGACTTTACTTCTTCCACATTATGCTTTTGTAGAAAACTCAGCAGACCTTGAAACCCAAGATCATCGTTCTTAAAGCTCCTTTTCCTAGTTTCACGCTTTTCTTTTTTACTT
>NZ_QPIP01000074.1 GCF_003344345.1 Wolbachia endosymbiont of Cylisticus convexus
TGGCTTTGTTGCATCACTCAAGAGAAAAGAACTGGCAGTTACTGACAAAATTCATTATAGAATAGCCATTTAACCATTGAAGAAAAAATATGCCACAGCAAATGAAAGTCAGTAACTGCAATGAATATAACAAATTTCTCCAAGAAAGAGGAAATATTTTTCATTTTATTAATAGAAAATTGGTACGAACATGGTCCAAAAGTGTTCGGTGGCAACAATATTTACAGTGATAAAGTTGTGATTTTAGTGCATATAGTCGCTAGTCTCTTTAGAATTGGCTTAAGACAAACGGTAGGGTTTATAAAAGGATATTTGCAGCAAGTAGGAAAAGGCTTAGCAGTCATTAGCTATTCGCAGGCTTCAAGAAGGTTTAAAAAACTCAATATTAAGATCAATGATTGCAGAGTTGACAAAAACAATATGGAAGATATTGAAATTGCCATAGACAGTACAAGTATCAGTATTTATAATAATACCCCTGGTCACAGTAAGGAAAATAGTAAAGATAGAAAGTATCGCAGCTATGAACAGACAAGAAAATTGCATGTAATGTTGAATATAAATAGCAAAAACGCCATAGCTGTAAAATACAGTAACGGTGTCTACTCTGATCACTTGTGATCTGCTAAAAAAAGTTGATTTTCAGCATGTCGTAAAAGTACTATATGCCGATAGGGCGTACGATAGGCATAAGCTTTATAAATTATGCAAAGAATATAATATAAAAGCAAAAATTCTACCAAAAACCTGTGCAGCAGAGCATTTAAAAATAGACTACATGTCTGATAGGAACACTGCTATTAGGTTAATCAAATTACATAATGAAGATGGTATGAAGAAGTGGAAAGAAAAAGTAAATTATGGAAAGAGGTCATATATTGAGGTTTTTTTTTCGCGACTAAAACAAACATTTGGGTTTAGCTTTAGAAATAAATCCGAAGTAAATCGTGAAAAAGAATTGCTAATAAAATGCTACTTACTCAATAAATTTATTGAAATTGGCGTCGCTAAATTTGAGATAGCTTCATGAATTTATTATACATTATCTACTATCCAAAGAGCGATGCAACAAAGCCATCCCAGTGTCACGCACTGGAATGACAATAAAGGGGCTACTCGCATTTTTTAGGCCCAAATCGCAATATTTGTACAGTTGTGACACCCTTTTGGTGCACCATACAAACAACTATTGTGGCAATTCGCGTAGCAGAAGGTGTCATTCCAGTCTGGAATCCACTCTTTTCCTAATCTCATCAATAAAAACTTAGCATTACTTTATGTATCCAAAATTTCTTGATTCCAGACTGGAATGACATCATTTACAATGTTCGTACAGTTGTGTGTCAAGCACTGGGATGACACCATTATAAAGGAACCAGTGTTAGCTACTTGGATGACAAGAGGAGCTACTTAAATGACACCAGAGATGACGCCATCTGCGGCCCTGCAAATTGTAATATTGTGGTGGTATGACGTAGAAAAACTGTTAACTTAAATCTATATTGACATGTCCCATTTTACGCTTGTCCCTAACCTCTTTTTTCCCATATATGGTTAAGCTAGCTTTTTTGTTGCTCAGATACTTGTGAGAATCATATATATCATGACCTATTATGTTTTTTGTCATGCAAGGGAAGCGTAATACTACTTCTTGTATAGGTAACCCGCATGTTACCCTAACCAATTGCTCAAATTGACTAACGTTACATGCATCCAAGCTCCAGTGGCAAGAATTGTGAGGTCTTGGGGCTAGTTCATTAACTAGTAACTCATGATTTTCAGTGATGAAAAACTCAATAGTTAGAATTCCTACTACATCAAGCGCAGCTGCTATTTTCTCTGCAGTTTTTTGTACCTCTTTAGTTAATTTATTATCTATTTTAGCTGGTACTGTCGAAGTATCAAGTATTCCATCAACATGACAATTTTCTGCTATAGGAAAAAAGACCACCCTACCATTTTGATCTCTTGTAATAACTATTGAAATCTCCTTCAATAAGTCGATACTTGCTTCCAGAATATATTGTGTATTCCAATCAAAAGAAACAAATTGTTTTACTTCATAATCATTTTTAATCACATATTGTCCTTTTCCATCATAACCCATTTCTGTTGTTTTCAGCCTTGTTGGATAGCCAAAAGTTTCACTACTTTCTAGTAGCTGATTATAATTCTGTATACTTTTGTAATCAGCAGTTTTTATGCCCAAACCTCTAATAAAATCTTTCTCTCTCAGCCTATTTTGCGAAATGTGTAACGCCTTTTTGCCTGGATAAAAATCTGCATGCCGCGACACAATATCAATTGCACTACATGGAATATTTTCAGACTCAATAGTGACTAAATCCACACTCTGTGCAAAAGATTCAAGTGCCTTCTTATCAGAGAAGTCTAAATCATCAGCAATAGAACAAGCTGGATCGTCTTTAGCACTGGCAAAAACATGCGTTCTTTGCCCAAGTTTCATTGCAGCAATAGCGGTCATTCTACCCAATTGCCCACTTCCTATTATTCCTATCACTTTTTTACCAAGTGGATCTGGTTTGTTCATAATATAAATTAATATTTCCTAGTTAGAGTACGATAATATGCTTGGAAAATCTATGAAAAAAGTGTATAATTGAAATGTGTTAAGCTCTTATCATGAATGCTTTATAATGACCATGAAATACACACTTACTACTAACTTTGTTGAAGTTACAGTTTTACCAATTTACATTGAAGAGCAATCCATTCCTTATGAAAATTGCTACGTGTGGATGTATAATGTTAAGATAAAAAACAAAAGTTCATCAACTATTCAATTGTTAAGTCGCTATTGGCAAATAATAGATTATAAGGGCAAAATAAATGAAGTTTCCGGAGTTGGTGTTATTGGAGAACAACCTGTAATAAAACCTGGAGAGGTATTCAAATATACAAGTGGAACATACTTAAATGAACCATCAGGAATAATGCAGGGTAAATATGAATTTCTGAACGAAGAGAGCATAAAAACCTTTGAGGTTATGGTACCATCCTTTTCCTTAGATAGTCCATACGTTAATACTAGACCTCATTAACTATCAAATTTTTGATCCTTATCATCAAGCGTGAATAAGATTATCGTAGAGATTAAGCCTATCATAACTATCATTAACGAAAATGGGGCAGCTTCTCTATAACGCTCGTCGCTTACAAGTTCATATATTCTAGTTGATATAGTTTCAAAATTAAATGGTCTTATAATGAGTGTTGCCGTAAGTTCCTTTATAGTATCCATAAATACGAGCAGAAATCCCGACATTATGCTTTTCTTGATAAGAGGGATATGAATATTCAGGCATGTAGAAATAGGCCCATGACCCATAGTATATGCAGTCCACTCAATTTCATTTGGTGTTTTTTTGAGCCCCGACTCTACCGCCTTGAAAGATATGGCAAAAAAACGAAATAAATATGAGTAAACTAAAGCACCAATAGTTCCTACCAAGCTAATTTCCACAATATATTGAGTAATGAAAGAGGATATTCTGCTTAAAAATATTATTATGCTAATTGCAATAATTGCATTTGGAATTGCATATCCGAGAGAAATGAAACGCGCTATATTAGCGATTATCTTATTTCTACGCGCTGTATATCCAATAATTATCGCAATGCTAATTGAGATTAATGCGGTAATAAATGATAAACCAACACTGTTTGCTATTATATTATAGAATCTTGCTTCATATATGAAAAACCCCTTCTCTATGCTCCAATATATAAGTGGAATCATTGGCAAAATAAAACCTATTAATATTGGCAGTGCACACATAGTATAAGTAAAGATCAATGGTATAGAACCATTTATACTCCGTTTATTGTGATAATCTGCATTAGTATTGATTGAAGAGTAGGATATTCCTCTTTTTTGTAGTTTTTTCTCGATAACTATTAGTGTTGCAACGAAAATCAGTTCTGCAACTGCCAAAACAGTAGTTGAATATTTGTCATGCAGTAAAAACCAAGTACGGTATATTCCCGTCGTGAAAGTATCGATAGCAAGAAACTGTGGTGTGCCGAAATCTGTAATTACTTCCATTAGTACCAAGGACAGCCCAGCTATAATTGATGGGCGTATAGAGGGTATGATGACAGAAAACAGGCTCTGTAATGAAGAAAACCCAAGTGTTGATGCAATAGTGACTGAGTTACTAACATTCTTTAAACTTGAGCGGACTAACATATAAACGTATGGATATAGGCTAAATCCCATTACTAATATTCCACCACCTAGAGATTTTATTTCAGGAAACCAATAGTCACCTTTGCTCAATTGAAAAATATCTCTTAATAAGCTCTGAACTGGGCCTGGAAATTCTAGCGTGTTTACATAAACAAACGATACTATATATCCAGGAATTGATATCGGAAAGAATAAAGCAATCTCAAAAGTTTTACTTCCAGGAAACGAAAAAATGTAGTAAGCCAAGCTGGAATTACTCCAAATATGAAGGATATTACCCCTACTCCTACCATCAAAATCAACGTGTTGAGTATATATTCAGGGAAAAGTCTACTAATTACCCATCCAGAATTTGCCGATTCTGTAAATAGAATCGATATTAACGATAGTATAGGGCAGACAAATAATATACTTACTAAAAATAAGAATATATTTTTAAATATTCTCAAAAACATTAATTTGAATCTATATTTGATACTAAAATGTTATATATAAAAACTGAAGATATCCAGTAATTAACAGCCGTCCTATTGAATATCTTTATAATTTTATATATTATGTTTTAAATCGATAAACTAATTAATCATGAGTTTCATCATTGCAACTTTCTATCACTTTATAGAACTCTCTAATTATTATGACATGAAAGACGAAATAAAAGTTGCATGTGACAACGTGGAGTTAAAGGGTACTATACTACTTGCAGAAGAGGGTATTAATGCAACTGTATCTGGTAGAAGAACCGCAATTGATAAAATATTTGATTTTTTATGTTCTGATGACAGGCTGAAAGGTCTTACGTGGAAAGAGAGCGCGGCAGAATATCAACCATTTAGTAAGATGAAAGTGAGGTTAAAAAGAGAAATTGTAAATCTTGGTGTAAGTAATCTCGATACTGCCGTTAGAGGTCAGTACGTTGATCCAGAGCATTGGGATGATTTTATCTCTCAACCTGACGTTTTAGTAATAGACACACGAAATGAATACGAAGTAAAACTAGGCAAGTTTAAAAATGCAATCAATCCACACACTCAACGTTTTCGCGATTTTCCTCAGTGGGCAGAGTCATTTTCTGAGAGTAAAGACCTGAAAGTGGCTATGTACTGCACTGGTGGAATCAGATGTGAGAAATCTACAGCATATATGAAAAGCCTTGGATTTAACGATGTTTACCACCTTAAAGGCGGTATTCTTTCCTACCTTGAAAAAACTCACAACAAAAGTAGTAGTTGGGAGGGCGAGTGTTTTGTTTTTGATGATAGAATTGCTGTTGATCACTCACTCGCCCCAAGTGATAAAATAAAATGCATATTCTGCTCAAATCAAGTTTCCACTGATGAACTGAAATCAGCTCCACGCGGCCAGGTGGTTTGCTCTGATTGCAAATCTTTAAGTATTGAAAGAAAGCCAGACTAACCTTTAACAACTCCTTTCTCGTTGCATATTTGAACCTTAATTTATCAAGGCATTTACCTACGACATAGCCCGCTCCAGTTCCAAGTAACGCACCAACTACAGCAAACACTACACCAGAAACACCAACAAGAGTTAAAGCTGCTTACCCTAAATAATATGCTGCAACTAACTAAACCAATTGCTGCGCCTATATACCTAGGTTTCACATTCTCTGTGGCAAAGGCTACGTTGTTTAGATATTGCCATAATATACTCCTTAATTTAAAAATTAATATAATTATTTTTAAGAGATATAGCTGAAACCATATCTTTTAATACAGATGTACAAAATGTTTTACTTTAGTTTTTCGATCTCATCAATTGCAAGATCGGTGGATTCAGCTATTAAGTCAATAGATACGCCAGCTTTAAGTAGGTTTTTTGCTACCTCAATCTTTCCTTCAATCTTTCCTTCAATTCTACTTTGCATGATGCAAGAGAAATTATCATCTTCGCGTTTCTTATCTTGTTCATATATAGCTCGTTCTTCACTAGTCCAGCTATATTGGTTTAACTCATTATAAGCCCTGCCAATAATTTCATCACTTCCTATTATCTTCTTTAGATCCTCCTCACTAGTCTTGTTTGCGTATTTGAAAAAATAACACCACTTTTCGACTATATTTTCTAATTGATCTTCTTGTGTTTTTGGGAATTTCGGTAATTCTATGAAAGTAAAACTAAAGTCCTTCAGGTCATGTTCAAATGTTTTTCTATCAAGAGTAACGTGATCGGATTTGTACTCTGGTTTATTAGGAAATAGGATAAAATCAGTGATAGCAATAAAGACAACTTCCTTCAGATCTTGATATTGACCACCTACGTCAGCTTGACTGGAATAAGCTTTGGCGGCATAGTATTGTGCACGTTTTTCGAAGCCAGTAGTTCTAGCGACTTGCATCTCAACAATTGTTTGAACACCTTTAGAATCTCTACAAAGTACATCAACAATACTTTCCTTTTTAGCAGCAATATCAGGATTTTGAATGGGATTTAGAAACTGCACATCCTTTATCTTAGCTTCACCAGTAAGGCCTAGAATGTCATTGAGAAAGTGAATAAGAATATCTTTATTTTTTTCAGTACCAAAAATACGCTTGAACGAGTAAGAGTTTAGTGGACTGAGATATTTTCCACTAAACTCTCCTCTAGGAACCGTACTTGAAAGTTTCCCTTCATACGGCTCGAGCCATCTTAAGTCCTTTTCTCGAGAACCGGCAACAGCTTCCTTCAAATATTCTGGCATTTCAAATTCCTTACTAGGATTAACATTAATCATATCTTATCATCCTCATAAAGAGAAGGATTATTTGATCTACGTTTTTCAAAGTAGGCATACCATTCTTTATCGTAGGGATTTGCCTCAGCTTGAATTTTCTTGTGGCGACGAATTGGTACGCTTGTTGCTTGAAAGAGTTCCTTCCACTCAACTGTACCTTTATTCTTAGTCAGCGCTGCAAAGCACCATCTTCTGGCTTCTTTTGTTTTAAAGTATTTCTCCTTAATCCAGCGTAAGCCTTTATTAGGGTGTCTGCGTTTTGACCATTGCCATAAGGCTTTAAAAATCTCAGAATCCACTTTCTCATAAGCTTTTCTTGCGCATATTCCCCTGTGGTAATAGACCCACCCTCGAATTTGAGGTGTGAGCAGTTCTATTACTTTTTCTTGGGTTGCTGCGCAGTTCTTACGAATCAAGCACCGGATGCGCTTCAGAAGTCGGTTTGTACTTTCTGCTGAAGGTTTGATGATTATCTTCCTTTCGTACTTACGTACTGTCTGACCTAGAAAATCAAATCCCTGTTCTACGTGTGTGATCTTGGTTTTTCCTGTGGATAGAGTTAACCCTCTGTCGCTGAGGAAATCCTCTACTAGCCTTTTAACTTTAGTCTCAAGAATTTCTTTTGATTTTCCAGTGTTACTATGAAGTCATCCGCGTAGCGAATCACGTGCACACCATATTTCTTGCGTTTTCTTGTTCCCTTCTTCCCGAAATGTTTACTGATAACATTTTCGAAACCATCAAGGGTCAAGTTAGCAAGTACAGGGGAGATAATTCCTCCTTGTGGAGTCCCTGCTATTGTGAAGCGGAACATTTGTTTTTCTATGAACCCAGATTTTAACCATTTGCTGAGAATATTCTTTTCTATTGGAATTGAGCTTTCTAACCAGCAATGGTCTATTTCATCAAAACACTTCTTAATATCCGCCTCTAGGATCCATTGCGATCTGTCGCGTCCCGCCAAAGTTTTGTGGATCTGGCTTATCGCATCAGCAGCTGAGCGATGTTTCCTAAATCCGTATGAGTGTCTATCTCCTATTGTTTCTGCAACAGGATCAAGTCCCATAAGATATAAGGCCTGCATCGCTCGATCTTTCATAGTGGGAATACTAAGAGGTCGCTTGCTGCCTGTAGGTTTGGGGATATAGACTCGTCTCAAAGGTTGAGAGCGATATCCTCGTTGCCTCAGGTTTGCAATTCCTTGAGATTTTGCTGAAGGGCTCTGCCACAACTGGTTGTCAACACCAGCTGTACATTTTCCTTTATTTGAAGTTACGCGTTTTACTGCCAACGCTTTAGCACTAAAACTACGTGTGAGGAGGCGTTGTAAAGTTTTCACTTTATTCCATCTCCTAGCTTTTGTTGCCTGAACAATACGAGCTTGTAGCCTTCTGGTATTTTTTTTACACTGAAACCAGTTAATTTGATTCCAGTGTTCTGCTGTACCGAAAGGTGCACTTACAATTTTACCTGTAACCATCTGCTTTCCTCACTTAAAAGGTTTTACAAACAATCTTGTTCAAGATGACCGTAGTGGACGTCAGTTCTCTTTCGAGCCAGATAACGTTTAAACCTGTATCTCATCCATTACAGATGAGCATTCACTTTTTCCACACTCCCAATCCCACATATCCATCAGTCTTTCTCATGATCAACCTTACTGAGTAAAGAAATTACCCAGAGATATATGGGGTTTCCGTGTTCCACCTATCAAACAACGAGCGGGTTAGGATTGATCTATACACCGGTGGTGTTTATGTTTGCGTATCAGATGCGTTCACGCTGATAACCTACCACATACCTTTTGGTCCAAGCCTGTCAGTGTCTTTGGCTTGTTCGATTTAACGATGCTTACGATCATTCACTTCTGTTATCCATACCGTTCACCCTAGCCCCCGTGCCAACTTGACACTTATAGCATCGTTCCTTCTTCACAGACCGAACTTCTCCTTTTCGGGCGGGTTCATTGTCCTAAACGCTTTGCATAAGACATTACTGTACTTATACAGTTTAGTAGGGTACGAGTGGCAAAACACTCGGTTTAGTCAGTGCTAAACAGTTTAATAGACGACTTTCACGTCACAC
>NZ_QPIP01000075.1 GCF_003344345.1 Wolbachia endosymbiont of Cylisticus convexus
AATTGCAGTTTTGTCTGTATAAAGCTTTGCCATAGCAACCCTTGAATAGGTATCAATAAAAGTTTGCTGGTCCTATACCCTTCTACATAATAAGTGTCTTGAGAACCTAAGTAACCAGTGTTTCAATTTCACCATCTTTGTTCTTTCACTTTCTCTAAAGCTGCAAGTTGCTCTTCAGTTAAAATTATGCCATCTTGTGCAACCTTCGCTTCAAGAGCTTTAAGTCTTTTTTTGAACGTTTCAATATCGTTTCTTAGCCATACAACCACCTTCGGAAATCCCTTTTTCTCAGCTCATTTGCAGCTCTTTATTGTCCATATGCTGGAAATTCTGTTGCGATCTGCTCTTTCTATGTCTTCGGAAACTCTGTTTGCCATAAGTGATTTTTTCTTACTTATCTCATGCAGTGCTTCTTCTCCTCCATTTTCATATAATTCCTTGAATCGATAAAACGTATCTCTTGAGTAGCCCATACGCTTGAGATACATTTCCTAATTGTTTTGCTAGCTCTAATAACCCTAACTTTGGTTTTAGTATTTTTGCTTGTATTGTACTCATATCTAACACTCCTTTCTTTTATTATTTTATAACTTACTTTTCTAAAGTGTCAGATCAAGTCTTGTTTAATACATTTAATGCTGTTTCAGAGAGCTTTTTTAGTTCACTCATACTCATTGATACTTCACAACACTCTGCACAACACCGCAATATTTGAATATATAGAAATTTTTTATAATAAACAGCGTAGACATTCTACATTGCATTCCTGAACTTTTTATTTTCATAGCAAAAACTTCTTTACTTCCTCTCTACTTTTTCTGGGTAAGGTCAATCCTCTGATACTCTATTTGCATATAATGCTCGTGTAAAGCCTCTTCTCCTCCTGTTTCATACAGTTCTTTGAATCGGTAAATGTATCCCTTGAATATCCCATACGCCTGTGATACATTTCCTAATTGCTTTGCAAGTTCTCCAACTTTGGTTTTAGTATTTTTTCTTCTCATATCTGACACTCCTTTATAATTTGTTTATATTTTTATCTTACTTTGTTTACCTGTCAGACTAAGTCTAAACTATTACAATTAATACGTGCCTTTCAGAAACAACTTATCAATCTACCAAGCCTAATTTACGAATTTGATGTAAAATCTCAATAGTACCACTCTTTATTCCTGTTTTTTTGGTGTTGTTTGCTATGTTAAGCAATTTTTTGGGATTAAGAAGCAAATTGATTAGTAGCTCTATAAGATTTTTTTCTGTTTTACTATTTTGCTCAACCGTTACAGCTGCTCCCGAATTTTCAATATGCTTTGCGTTATAAAATTGATGGTTATCTTTTGAGTGAGGATAGGGAATGTATATAGTAGGACGCTCAGCAAGAGTAATCTCTGCTATTGAAGTTGCTCCCGCTCTGCTAATTACCAAGTGAGCACTTGCTAATCTACTTTCCATGTCATCAAAAAACTCACTTAGTTCGCAATTGACCTTTTCACTTTTGTATGAGCTTTCAACCTTGTTCATATTTTTCTTCGTACATTGCTGCATCACTTTAATTTTCTCTTTTATTTTAATTGGTAAATTGCAAATTACGCTGCTCACTACATCATCAAAAAAATTTGCACCCTGACTGCCTGCTATTATTAACACGTTTAAAACTATTTCAGCGCTAGAATAGCCTTGTGCTTCTATATCAACAAAATTTCCCGTAAAAATACATTTACTACTTTCTGCATACTTAGTTTCTGGAAAGCTAGTTGCAACTAATTTTGCACTCTTGAAAAAGAATCTATTTACCCTCCCTAAAACTATATTTTGTTCATGTAAAATTATAGGTACAGAAAGAATCTTTGCTGCAAGAAGAGTTGGAAAAGAAGCGTAGCTACCAAAACCAATGACTAGTTTTGGTTTCACTTTTCTGATTTTATATATTGCTAGTACACAACTATATATTAACAAAAAGAGAAACTTCAATTTGTTGCCACTTGACTTGCACAATGGTAAAATATAACTTTCTACATTGACGGTTTTTTGATTCGTGAATAATATACAATTGTATCCTTGTGTCTTTAGTGCTTTTGCTAAGGTTATAGCTGGAAAAATGTGTCCGCCTGTACCACCTGTTGCTAGAATAATATCCATCTGTAAGAGCAAATTGATACTGAATTGTTAATCATTTTTTAGTAGTTTGCACGTAGAATTTTATTAAGCTTTATGATAGTTGAGTTAAAAATGCCTGAAAGCAGCAACAGTAAAAACGTGAAAAACAAGCCTCAAGAACAAAGAGGAAGAGGAGGTTTTGTAGGATCGTTAAAAAGCATGATAAAAGCTCTTTTTAACTCAGTTGTTGATCTACCTCAGCAAGAACAACTCAATAAAAACATTGATAGACAACAAGGTTTAGATAGTAAAAGAAAAAGCCCAGAGGATCTTAATAAGGAAAAAAAGCTTGAAGTGAAAGAAGCAGCTGAAGGGTTAAAAGAAAGGTTACAGAAATCTGACGCTGGTACTCAAATTGCAGCACAGCACAACATTGACAACTCCAAAACGATAGAACGTTAATTCAGCGATTCACCATCTGCAGCAAGTACAGATTCGTGTATCATCTCTGAAATGGTTGGGTGAGGAAAGATCGTAGATTTTATGTCAAAGTCTGTTCCTTCTAGTTGCTTTGCGAGAGCAAAATTGCTAATTAACTCTGTTACTTCTGTTCCTATCATGTGAGCTCCAAGAAGTTCGCCTGTTTTTTTATCTATAATCGTTTTCACTAACCCTTCAGTTTCACCTAGTGCAATAGACTTACCATTAAATTTGGAGTGAAATTTCCCTACTTTTATATCATATCCATTTTTTCTTGCCTGTTCTTCAGTCAGGCCAACACTTGCCATTTGTGGATGGGAATAAGTGCAATTTGGTATGCACTCTTTTTTTAACACATGGACATTTTTACCAGCAATCTTCTCAATGCAGATTACAGCTTCATGACTTGCTTTATGCGCTAAACATGGCGGACCAGCGACATCACCTATTGCATACACGTTCGGCTCATTTGTTTCATACCACTCATTCGCTTCAATAAAACCAGAAGGACTCAACTTAATTTTTGTGTTTTCTAAGCCTATATTTTCAGTATTTGCTTGAACACCAATTGCAACAATCATTCTATCAAATTCTTTGCTTTCACTGCTACTCAGTTGCACTTGAACAGAGTCTTTATTTTTAGTAAAAGTTTTTACACTGCTGCTTGTATATATTTTTATTCCCTGATCTGTAAATATTTCTCGTGCTAAGCTTGAAATCTCCCTATCTTCCAGCGGCAAAATAGTGTCTTTTATCTCTATAACTGCTACATCAACTCCCAAAGTACTATAAAAACTTGCAAATTCTATCCCTATCGCACCAGAACCTATGATTAGTAGAGATTTTGGTAACTTCTTTGGAGTCATAGCGTGCTGCGCATTCCATATTAAATCTCCATCTGCTTCTATTTCAGGAAGATTTCGTGCCCTCACGCCTGTTGCTAAAATGATATGCTTGGAAGAAATTTCCTCCTCCTTCTTATCATTAAGAATTTTTACAGTATGGTTACCTGTAAGTTTACCGAAGCCTTGATGAACTTTGATGTTATTTTTTTTCATCAAATACTCAACGCCATTTGATAGCTTGCCAACAACGTTTCTTGAATATTTCACTATCGATTGTATATCAAAACTTGCATTTTTTACTTTTATACCAAATTCGTCTGATCTTCTTATTAATCTATAAATTTCAGATGCTCTAAGTAGCGATTTTGTTGGTATACATCCCCAATTTAAGCATATACCGCCTAAATTTACTTCCTTTTCAACAATTGCAGTTTTAAATCCAAGCTGCGCCGCTCTAATTGCTGCTATATAACCACCAGGACCGCTACCTATAACTGTAATATCATACTCATTCATCAGTTTTCTTCGTGTTCAAAAGACTATATATAACAGATGAAACCAGTATGATCAATGCTCAGGTACATAGAAGCAACTTGACAAACCTTGCCAATTCCCTTATTATAATATAGCTTCACTTTCATGATAAGTGAACTGACGAAATTTATAAGGTAATTTTTTCGTTTCTACTGAATGACAGTTGTGGCCTATGCAAGAAGTCTGTTGTAGTTTGTACGATATCTTTATAAAATGGCTCGCATAAGTTATCTAGCAGTGCAACTAAACAAATACAAAAATCAAAGTGTTGCGGTTTTCGGCCTCGGTAAAACTGGTTTGTCTGTCATTAATGCTCTAACAAAGAGCAGTGCAAGAATCTATGCATGGGATGACAATGAAGAACAAATAGCAAATGCAAAAATGATATATAAAGAGTGTAATTTTATTCATCCCAAAGAATATAATTGGCATGAGATAAGAACATTGATTTTAAGCCCTGGAGTGCCAACAACAACGCATTGGATAGTGAAACTTGCAAGAAGCTTTGATTGCAAAATAAAATCAGACATTGAGCTATTTCTTGAAACTAAAACTACAAATCAGAAGGTTATAGGCATCACAGGAACAAATGGCAAATCAACTACCACATCACTAATAGGGCACATACTAAAATCTGCAGGGAAAAAGGTAGCTATTGGCGGAAATTTAGGTGTTCCTATTTTGGATTTAGAAAGAGACGCAGAAATTTATGTAATTGAATTCTCTTCTTTCCAATTGGAGATAATGAATGAAATTAATGTGGATATTTCTGTATTGCTCAACATCACACCAGACCACATAGATAGACATGGAAGTATGAATAACTACATAGCAACTAAATTAAAATTGATAAACGGTAGCAAGATTGCTGTGATAGGATGTGATAACAAAATTACCGCTGATGTATTCAATAAATTCACTGGGAACAAAATTTCAATCTCAGCTTCGATGTCACCCTCTTTGTCATCCCAGTGCCTAGGCACTGGAAAACTAGAGAATCATAGCTTATCAGTAAGCGACGTAAAAATAAACCTAATATCCAACGCAGAGAACATAGCAGCCGCATATGCCGTATGTAAGCTACTTGGAGTAGATAGCAACACCATTATCAACGGAATCAAATCCTTCCCAGGGTTAAGGCACAGAAATGAACTACTTGGCAAAATAAAGAATGTACTTTTTATCAACGATAGCAAAGCAACCAATGCAGAATCGAGTGAAAAGGCAATTTTATCTTATAAAAACATATATTGGATTGTCGGTGGAAAAAGCAAAAAAGGTGGAATAGAATCATTAAGCAAGCATTTCACCAAGATTAGAAAAGCTTTTCTTATTGGGGAATCAACTGAAGTTTTTGCAAATATTATGGAGAATAAAATAGATTATATGAAGTGTTATAATCTAGAAAACGCATTTAAACTGGCTTTTAAAGAGGCAATAAATAGCAAAGAAGAAGTAACGATATTACTTTCTCCTGCATGTTCCTCTTTTGATCAATGGAAAAATTTTAAAGAACGTGGTGAAGCATTTTGCAGAATGTTTGAAAATCTCAGGTACAATTACATATGTTGTTTAGTGTGATATTGCATGAAACGAGATGAAATGAAGTTAATAGTAGATGAGCTGATTAAGGTTATTCCATTTGAAGGAATAAGTGATGCAACCTTATTGAAAGTGTGCACGGACCTTAACCTAGCCAATAGTTTTTGTAAATTTCAAAATGGAATATATAGTGCTTTGGAGTACATAGCAGAGGACTTAAATAGCTCAATGGAAACTGAACTTTGGAATTACAATTTAGAAGATATGAAGGTAAGAGAGCGGATAAAGTTAGCTGTCCAAATACGCCTTTCAAACTATGCTAAGTTACCAAATTACAGAGAGTTTTTAAAAAATGTTTTATCATCCTCTATATTACCAAAAAATACATACTTTTCTAGTAAAGTCTTGTACAGAACTGTTAGCACAATTTGGTACGGTATTTACGATCAATCAACAGATTTTAACTACTATACAAAACGGGTGATATTAGCTGGAGTGTACTTAAGTACGATACTTTTTTTTATTAATGATTATTCAGAAGATTTTGTGGATACTCTATCGTTTCTTGATAAGCGTATCAACAATGTCATGACGTTTCAAAAGTTTAAAACCCGTTTAAAAGGAATGGTAGAAAGCTGTATCTGTTCAGGGGAGTAGCAAGGTAGACAAGGTGGTCTAATCATAGAATAGCTATGAGGTATAGCCCTACTCATAATAGTAGAAAAAGAGTAAGATATGGATTTATAGTAGTGAAGGTAAATAGTTATGACGTAAGGAAAAAGGTAATGGAAGCGTTGGATGAAGGAGAAAACTATTGCCAAGAGATTTAAGATCGGAAAAACAACTTTATATGAGTGGAAGAAAAGACGTGAGAAAACGGGAGATTTTCAGTCAAAAACGTGGGCTATAACCATAAAATTACCGACTGGAATGCATTTGCAAGGTGGCAAAACTCAGTCAGAGATGCTGGTGCAATATTAGTAGACAATCGAGCACTTAAAAATATAGGATTCACAAGACTTACGGATACAAAGAAAGAAATGAGGAAAAGCGAGCTCAATTTGTAAGGGTTATAGCGACAAAAGAACCTCAAAACTTAGTATATATAGATGAATCTGGTATTGATAATACCGAAGACTATCCCTATGGATATTGCCAGAAAGGACAGCCCTAAAATCTGGAATCAGCATGGTTGCAGCCTTAAGTGGAAGAAAAATAGTTGCTCCGTTAATCTTTGAAGGCCACTGCAATATGTTAATAAATGGTTTGAGCAATTTCTGACACCGATCTGGACAAACTTTGATAATGCTACTTTTCATAAGTCTAATAAGATTACCGAACTTGCTAAAGGGGTTGGTGCAGAAATTTTATATCTGCC
>NZ_QPIP01000076.1 GCF_003344345.1 Wolbachia endosymbiont of Cylisticus convexus
TACAAAGGTGTTAATGTTAAAACTATAAAACGCTTTATAGCAGGCAAAGGCAATGCAAGTAAGAGTGAAGTTATTGAAGCGATACGTGAAAAAAGTTTTTCACCTAGAGATGATAATGAGGCCGATGCTTTAGCTTTGATGTTCTACGTTATGAATTTTAGTAAAGATTTTAATGTATTAAAAACTCCATAAAAAGTGGGTCCTTTCAGCTAGGCTAGCGGGTTTGGTGGGTATGACCCCAGGCCTTCTTTAGCGTCAGAGATATTTTAATTATTAACTTTTTAATTAGTATAGCAATTATATGAATTTAGCAATCCACTACTATCCTATTCGAAATCTAGTTGAATATGAGCGTAATCCTCGTAAAAATGATGACGTAGTAAATAGAATGTGTGCTTCAATCAGGGAATTTGGCTTTCGTATACCAATAGTTGCAAAAAGCGATGGAACTGTGGTTGATGGTCATTTAAGACTTAAAGCAGCAAGAAAACTTGGTATGGAAAGTATTCCAGTGGTCTTAAGTGATAATCTAAATGAACCACAAACCAAAGCTTTTCGATTACTGGCAAATCAATCAGCTAATTGGGCAAAGTGGGATGATGAGCTTTTGAAAGTAGAAATTCAAGAGTTAGAAGATTTACAGTTTGATCTTAAAATGACTGGATTTGAATTAGAAAAAGTTCAACATTTCCTTGATGATTTAGATAGTGAAAAAGAAGATTTTTCTGACTTGGTTGGTGATGAAAAAAGGGTAGAAATAACAAAACCAGGGTATTTATGGATTTTAGGTGATCATCGAATCTATTGTGGTGATAGCTCTGTAGTTGAATCATATAAAGCGCTGTTAGATGATAAAATGGCAGACATTACTGTTTGTGATCCTCCATATAACGTTGATTATGGTAATAGCCAAGACAAAAAGGTATTAAATGATAATCAAGGTGAAAAGTATGAGCTTTTTCTCTATGGCATCTGTTCCCATATTTTAGCATATACGAAAGGTGCAATTTACATCTGCATATCATCATCAGAGTTTTCAACGTTGCAAAAAGTATTTGAGGAGGCAGGAGGAAAATGGTCAACATTTATCATTTGGGCAAAGAATCATTTTACGCTAGGCAGATCTGATTATCAAAGACAATACGAAGCAATGCTCTATGGATGGAAAAGCGGCAATAAACGTGAGTGGCATGGAGGTAGAAATCAAAGTGACCTGTGGTTTTATGATAAGCCAACACATAATACACTACATCCAACGATGAAGCCAGTAGAGCTAATGGAGAGAGCAATAGTAAACAGCAGCAGATCAGGAGACATAGTTCTTGATCCATTTAGCGGCTCTGGAAGTACACTGATTGCATGTGAGAGAACAGGAAGAATTTGTAGGACAATAGAGTTAGATTCAAAATTTGTAGATGTAACCATAAAACGTTGGCAAATATATACCGGAAGAGATGCCCTTTTAGCCAGTACTGGTAAAACTTTTGCAGAAATTCAAGAAGAAAATTCGTAGAAAAGAGGCAAAAAGAGTGGAAAAAATCACACAAACAGAATGGGCAAGAGAGATAGGAGTATCAAAGCAATATGTCTGTTATTTAGTAAAAAAAGGAATAGTTGAGTTGGAGGATGGACTCATTGACCGAGAACAAGCAAACAGGGCTATAGAAACAATCAGAGATCCAAGTCAACCACTGAGAAGAAAAAACTATTCAGAAAGCGGAGAAAAACTTTCCACGATGTTGCTTAAAACGCGAATAAAAAATGAAATGGAGCGAGGTAAACTTCTTGAGGCGAAAGCTAAGGCTGAGATAGGAGAACTTGTAGCAGTAGAAGAAGTAAAGCGCGATGCGTTTAATGTAGCAAGAGTTGTCCGTAATAATTTGCTTAATATTCCAAATAGAGTTTCAGCACTACTTGCATCACTGAGTGACACTGAAAAGATTCATATGGCGCTAACCGAAGAGATTACAAACTCATTACAAGAATTATCTAATATTAAGTTTTAAATAATGTCTGCTAACTTAAGTTTAGAATTAATAAAGTGTCTTATTAATCAACCAGGAGTGGATGTAAATGTTAGAGGATTAAATGGGAAAACCCCACTACATTATGCAGTAGAAATTAACGAGCTTAGTATGGTTGCGCTCTTACTAAATAGGAAAAATATTAATCCACTGATCACTGATGATAATGGTAAAAGTGCGCTGGATTGTGCAAGAGAAGAGATATTACAAGCACTAATCAATCACAAATATGGATTGGAGAAAGATAGCTTACTTCACTTAGCTGCGATGTTGAATGAAGCAAATGCTGTAAGGTTTTTACTCGACAAAGGGACTAATGTTAATGAGCAGAATGCTTTACTACATACACCGTTACACTTAGCGGCAGGAGCTGGGCATGAAGGGATAGTAGAAATTTTAATTAGAGAAGGAAATGCGGATAAAGATGTTCTTGACGTGAGAAATCATGCAGCAATGCATTATGCAGTAAACAACAAGAAGCTAGAAGTAGTAAAATTACTTTCAAATCTTGGTGCAAATGTTAACATAGCTGGTAGCGGCAGAAATGCAATGAAATTATCTCCTTTGCACGTAGCTATAAGTGGCAGTAATTACGACGAAAGAGACTTATGTTTAGATATTGTAAGATGCTTAATAAATGTTCCTAATGCTGGGGTTAACTTACAAGATTATGAAAATAAAACGCCACTACATTATGCTGAAAGGCTGAAAACAATAGAAGTTTTACTAACGCGAGAAGATATAGATCCTTTAATTAAGGATGATAATGGCAAGACACCATTTTGTTATGCAAAAGAAGCAAATAGATTAGATATAGTAAAGATTTTAGCAAGTAATAGATACGGAGCTGATAAAAACAGTTTGCTTCATTTAGCTGCCAGAAAAGGATATGAAGACCTAATAGACGGTATTCTTGGTGAAGGAGTTGAAATAGATGCTGTAGATGAGAGTGGAAAAACGGGAATTTATGTTGCTGCAAAGCATGGTCACTTTAACGTAGTAAAGTTGTTGCTAAAGAGAGGAGCAGATGCCACGGATGTTTTTCAGTATGCAATAATAACGAACAACGCAAAATTAATAAAATTACTGAGCAAAGAGAAGGAAATAGTGTTATTTGGAAGACAGAAGAACTTTCCAACATTTCATTTATTGAGCAATAAATATTTTGAAGAAAGGAAAATAGCAGACAAAAAAATAAAGAAATATATCAATATCGTCTGTGTTTCTATAACAGTATGTGCAATAGTGATAGTGGGAATTTACCCTAATATTATAGCTGTGGTAATGGTGGGAATAGTTGCGCTTATAGCTGCAATAGCAATGAGTAATTTAATTCAGAAGTATATAGAAGAAGCGCTTGAAAAGAAAATGTTTATTGAACTCGAAAGTGAGAAAACAAGTAGTCCTAATTTAAGTGATGTTATCTAATGATGGTGAAGAGCTAGCAATATGATATATGCCACATCTTTTTCTGAAGGTTTAAAACCAGATCCGCAACTTAAAGTATCAGAGTGGGCAAATGAGTATCGAGTTTTAGCAGCAACTGCAGCATCAGAGCCAGGTAAATGGAGAACAGAGAGAACTCCTTATTTAAAAGAAATCATGGATTCACTTTCTCCTTCTTCACCGGCTGAAAAAATAGTATTCATGAAAGGAGCGCAGATTGGAGGAACAGAAGCTGGTAACAATTGGATAGGCTATATCATAGATCAAACACCAGGTCCAATGCTAGTAGTACAGCCGACAGTTGAAATGGGAAAGCGTTGGTCAAAGGGAAGATTTGCACCATTAATAGAGAGTACTCCATGTTTAAAAAGTAAAGTAAAAGACCCAAGGTCAAGAGATTCAGGCAATACTGTACAAAGTAAGGAGTTTCCAGGTGGAATAGTTGTGATTACTGGAGCAAACAGCAGTGTAGGTCTCAGGTCTATGCCAGTAAAATATCTCTTTCTTGATGAAATAGATGCCTATCCAGGAGATTCAGGTGGTGAAGGAGATCCAGTGCTGCTCAGTATTGCTCGAACTAATACATTTGCACGGCGAAAGATTTTTTTTAGTATCAACACCATGGAATAAGCAGAATTGAGAAAGAATTTGAAGCAACAGATAAGAGATACTTTTTTGTACCATGTCCACATTGTAATTACTATCAAGTTCTAAAATGGTCACAAATAAAATGGGAAAACAACGACTCAAGAACAGCACATTATGTCTGCACTGAATGTAGCGGCAAAATAGAAAATCATCAAAAGACAGAGATGCTTGAACGTGGAGAATGGAGACCTACTAATAGAGTAAAAGGCGAGAAAAAAGGATTTCATTTATCAAGTCTTTATAGTCCAGTTGGCTGGTATAGTTGGCAACAAGCAGTAGAAGATTTTCTCCATGCAAAAGAAAGTGAACAATTACTGAAGGTTTGGATAAATACTACGCTTGGAGAAACCTGGGTAGACAAAGGAGAAGTACCAGATTGGAAGCAATTATTTAACAGGAGAGAATTTTTTCCCGTAGGCACAGTACCTAAGAGAGAAGTGGTACTTACTGCAGGTGTTGATGTTCAAAAAGATCGGTTAGAAGTAGAAGTTGTAGCATGGGGAAAAAGCCGTGAAAGTTGGTCAATAGACTACCGAGTATTTGAAGGAGACACAGGAAGTGGAGAAGTATGGAAAAAGCTTTCAGAGCTGTTAAATCATCATTTTATCGGTGAAAATGGGCTTGAATATATGATAAGTATGATGGCAGTTGATGCAGGATATGCAACACAGGAAGTTTACAACTGGGTAAGAGGTCATCAAGGGTCGGGAAGAGTAATGGCAGTAAAAGGTGTAAATAAAGCATTAGTACCACTTAGCAGCCCAAGTAGAGTAGATATAACAGTTGGTGGTCAAAAGCTAAAAAGAGGAATAAAGCTATGGCCAGTAGGAGTATCGATATTAAAGTCAGAGCTTTTTCAATTACTTAATATTTTTAAAGAAGAAGAGAAAGTGCCAGCAGGATATTGTCATTTTCCGGAGTATGCACCTGAATATTTTAAGCAGCTAACGGCAGAGCAATTAGTCAGCAAGGTAGTAAAAGGATACACCAAACAAGAGTGGCAAAAGGTAAGAGAAAGAAATGAAGTATTAGATTGCCGAATTTATGCGAGAGCAGCATCAATAGCACTGGGAATAGACAGATGGCCAGAGAGTAAATGGAATAGTTTAAGTGAAAAACCGGAAAGTAAAAAATCAAAGAAAATAGTCAAAAGCAAATGGATCAGCAAGTAATAAATGTATAACGAAGATTATTTAATTCAAGTCGAAGAAGCGATAAAGAAACTACAAAATGGAGAGAGAGTAGTATCAATTGCATATGGTGACCATGTTGTGAGATATGCTGAAGTCCAGATAAATGACTTGCTGAATCTACGGCAACGTATTAAGGCTGAGCTGAAAGTTGCAGGTGTGAGACCGAAGAGAAGAATTGTGATTGCGACAAGTAAGGGGATTGACAAAATTGTGTAAAAATGTTATAGTTTAAAATTGGTATTTTCTAGTTAAAATATGGATCAAAGTCAAGAAAGGCTTAATGTTAATGTAAATTTTGAGGGGGAATTTGCTCACTACCTTATAGAAATGGCAAAAGTTCAAAATAGAACTATAGAAGAAGTTGTAAAGGACCTAGTGGAAGAAGAAATTGAAGCAAGTAAATTATCTGAAGAAGATGATGAAATAGATGAAGTAGATATAAAGTTGGCTAAGCTTTCTCTTGAGCGTGATGCTAGAGGTGATGAAGAAATTAGAAGTGAGGATGTAGATTGGAATAGAATATTATCTGCAAAAACACTCTAAAGGTGGAGATACAAGCTGGGATACGATATTATCTATTCAAAAAGAGTTCTTGAGGAGGACTTTCTTGCATTACCACCAACGATAAGATCTAGAGTGAGAAGAGCTGTAGATAGTCGTCTTGCAACCAACCCTAAAGCAATAGGTAAAGCATTATCGCATGAATTCAAAGGGTATTTTAGGATACGAGTAAGTGATTATCGTGTAATTTATAGGATAAACTACTCAAAACACACAGTAACTATTACTGCAATGGGACATCGGAAGGACATTTATGAACGCAGCCCAGAATAAGCGTTGGTATTTGTGCAAGAGCTTCATGCATAATTTATAAAGTGTTAACAGCCAGACTCTCTAGCAGCTTGCTGTAATTTTTTAATGTCAAATTGTGCAACAAACTGCTGCATAATTAAAGAGGCAAAATGTTATTAAAATCATTCAAGCAACTATTCAATAAACCAAAACCAAAAAGTTCTGCATGGGATGCAGCAGGCTCAGGAAGAAGATTTTTTCACTTTCAACCAGAGTTAGGAAGTATAAACAATTTGCTGTCTCAAAGCCTTGAAACTTTACGTAGTAGATCACGTGACATGGTGAGAAAAAATCCATATGCAGCAAATATAATTGATACCATAGTGAGTAATTCTATTGGAACAGGAATAAAACCACAATCAAAAGCAAGAGATGGAGAATTTCGAAAGAAAGTGCAAGAGTTATGGCTAAAATGGACAGATGAAGCAGATAGCTGTGGAATAAGTGATTTTTATGGATTACAAGCTCTAGTATGCAGAAGTATGATAGAGGGAGGAGAATGTTTTGTACGTTTAAGAACGAGAAAGCTGGAAGATAGATTTTCTGTACCATTGCAACTTCAAGTATTGGAATCAGAGCATTTGGACAATAAGAGCAATCAAACACTAGCCAATGGTAATGTAATAAGAAACGGGATTGAGTTTAACAGGCTTGGGCAAAGAGAGGCATATTACCTATTTAAGGAACACCCTGGTGAAAGCACTTTTGGTGAATCAGTGAGAGTGCCAGCAAACGATGTTTTACATATCTATAAACCACTGAGACCTGGGCAAATTAGAGATGGCTTTCTAGTATACTGCTAAAGCTCTATGAACTTGATCAATATGATGATGCAGAATTAGTGAGAAAAAAGACAGCAGCGATGTTTGCAGGGTTTATTATGAGACTTGATCCTGAGGCAAATATTTTAGGAGAAGGTGAAAGTAATGAGCAAGGAGTAGCACTATCTGGACTGGAACCTGGAACAATGCAGCTTTTAGACCCAGGAGAAGATATAAAATTTTCAGAGCCGTCTGATGTTGGAGGAAGTTATGAAGCATTCATGAGACAGCAACTGAGGGCAATAGCAATAGGTACAGGGATAACATATGAACAGCTAACAGGAAGGTGTTAATTACTCATCAATCAGAGCAGGATTAATAGAGTTTCGTCGTCGATGCGCTATGCTGCAACATAACATTATGGTATTCCAATTTTGCAGACCAGTAT
>NZ_QPIP01000077.1 GCF_003344345.1 Wolbachia endosymbiont of Cylisticus convexus
GAACGAGTAAGAGTTTAGTGGACTGAGATATTTTCCACTAAACTCTCCTCTAGGAACCGTACTTGAAAGTTTCCCTTCATACGGCTCGAGCCATCTTAAGTCCTTTTCTCGAGAACCGGCAACAGCTTCCTTCAAATATTCTGGCATTTCAAATTCCTTACTAGGATTAACATTAATCATATCTTATCATCCTCATAAAGAGAAGGATTATTTGATCTACGTTTTTCAAAGTAGGCATACCATTCTTTATCGTAGGGATTTGCCTCAGCTTGAATTTTCTTGTGGCGACGAATTGGTACGCTTGTTGCTTGAAAGAGTTCCTTCCACTCAACTGTACCTTTATTCTTAGTCAGCGCTGCAAAGCACCATCTTCTGGCTTCTTTTGTTTTAAAGTATTTCTCCTTAATCCAGCGTAAGCCTTTATTAGGGTGTCTGCGTTTTGACCATTGCCATAAGGCTTTAAAAATCTCAGAATCCACTTTCTCATAAGCTTTTCTTGCGCATATTCCCCTGTGGTAATAGACCCACCCTCGAATTTGAGGTGTGAGCAGTTCTATTACTTTTTCTTGGGTTGCTGCGCAGTTCTTACGAATCAAGCACCGGATGCGCTTCAGAAGTCGGTTTGTACTTTCTGCTGAAGGTTTGATGATTATCTTCCTTTCGTACTTACGTACTGTCTGACCTAGAAAATCAAATCCCTGTTCTACGTGTGTGATCTTGGTTTTTCCTGTGGATAGAGTTAACCCTCTGTCGCTGAGGAAATCCTCTACTAGCCTTTTAACTTTAGTCTCAAGAATTTCTTTTGATTTTCCAGTGTTACTATGAAGTCATCCGCGTAGCGAATCACGTGCACACCATATTTCTTGCGTTTTCTTGTTCCCTTCTTCCCGAAATGTTTACTGATAACATTTTCGAAACCATCAAGGGTCAAGTTAGCAAGTACAGGGGAGATAATTCCTCCTTGTGGAGTCCCTGCTATTGTGAAGCGGAACATTTGTTTTTCTATGAACCCAGATTTTAACCATTTGCTGAGAATATTCTTTTCTATTGGAATTGAGCTTTCTAACCAGCAATGGTCTATTTCATCAAAACACTTCTTAATATCCGCCTCTAGGATCCATTGCGATCTGTCGCGTCCCGCCAAAGTTTTGTGGATCTGGCTTATCGCATCAGCAGCTGAGCGATGTTTCCTAAATCCGTATGAGTGTCTATCTCCTATTGTTTCTGCAACAGGATCAAGTCCCATAAGATATAAGGCCTGCATCGCTCGATCTTTCATAGTGGGAATACTAAGAGGTCGCTTGCTGCCTGTAGGTTTGGGGATATAGACTCGTCTCAAAGGTTGAGAGCGATATCCTCGTTGCCTCAGGTTTGCAATTCCTTGAGATTTTGCTGAAGGGCTCTGCCACAACTGGTTGTCAACACCAGCTGTACATTTTCCTTTATTTGAAGTTACGCGTTTTACTGCCAACGCTTTAGCACTAAAACTACGTGTGAGGAGGCGTTGTAAAGTTTTCACTTTATTCCATCTCCTAGCTTTTGTTGCCTGAACAATACGAGCTTGTAGCCTTCTGGTATTTTTTTTACACTGAAACCAGTTAATTTGATTCCAGTGTTCTGCTGTACCGAAAGGTGCACTTACAATTTTACCTGTAACCATCTGCTTTCCTCACTTAAAAGGTTTTACAAACAATCTTGTTCAAGATGACCGTAGTGGACGTCAGTTCTCTTTCGAGCCAGATAACGTTTAAACCTGTATCTCATCCATTACAGATGAGCATTCACTTTTTCCACACTCCCAATCCCACATATCCATCAGTCTTTCTCATGATCAACCTTACTGAGTAAAGAAATTACCCAGAGATATATGGGGTTTCCGTGTTCCACCTATCAAACAACGAGCGGGTTAGGATTGATCTATACACCGGTGGTGTTTATGTTTGCGTATCAGATGCGTTCACGCTGATAACCTACCACATACCTTTTGGTCCAAGCCTGTCAGTGTCTTTGGCTTGTTCGATTTAACGATGCTTACGATCATTCACTTCTGTTATCCATACCGTTCACCCTAGCCCCCGTGCCAACTTGACACTTATAGCATCGTTCCTTCTTCACAGACCGAACTTCTCCTTTTCGGGCGGGTTCATTGTCCTAAACGCTTTGCATAAGACATTACTGTACTTATACAGTTTAGTAGGGTACGAGTGGCAAAACACTCGGTTTAGTCAGTGCTAAACAGTTTAATAGACGACTTTCACGTCACACGAACGCGTAATTGTTTTTTGGATCAAGAAATTTAGAAAAAGCCATAAGACATTCGCTTAAAAAGTACTAATAATTATACAATATTTTTCTCGATTTTTCAACATAATATCCTCCCAGCATTAACTTACTGTGACCTTTCCGGTTGACCCACTGCGATTCTTTGCAACATTTATCTCTAATTCGTTATTAGCGTCGGTTTTATAGTAACTGTCTCTGTAGAGTAGTTTGTTCCTGACTCTCACAGGTCTGCTAATTGCGGTCTTTTGTTTTGTCTGTCTATCTACTTTACGATTTATTTGTGATAATGCTACGGTAGACGAATTTTCTCTAATAAAAGACAGTTGTAAAATGTGCTAATAATAAACAAATTGGTCAACCAAGTGTACATAATTATAATGCGATTACAAAAGCTCAGCAATTAACCCAGTCTAAGTAGGACAAAAACACTGTGTTATACTAGAAATAATGTGCGGAAAAGGGGGGATTCGAACCCCCGACATATTTTCATATGTGCACGCTTTCCAAGCGTGTGCTTTAGACCACTCAGCCACCTTTCCATGCTTATTCATAATATTAAAAATTGTGCTGCTAAACAACTGGTATGTATGGTTCGCCACGGAAATTCACAGTATTGTTAAACTTGTTTTTGCAGGTTAAAAATGCTTTATCACAACCTGCAAGTATCAAATATTTATCCCCAGTAGAAATTTTATATGGAGATAAAGCAAATAATGTAACTACTTTATTTTTGTATTCCTTAACTACAACTTCAAATGTTGCTGGACTAAAGAATTTCACTACTCCATGCTTATAATATCCATCGCTTTCGACCAAATTAGTGTCTTCAAATCTTCTTTCGTCTATCACTTTAGTAATCGTGCTTGTTCTACTAAACTTTTTAGCATCAGTTTTACATTTATCGTCGCAAAATTGTGCCCTGCATACAGGAGAATACAATTCTGATATGCTTTTCTCAAGCTTTGCCGCAAGCCCTCTAATTTCAGCGATAAACCTACCACTATTTAATGTTACTTTACCAAAAGTTCCAAAGTGCAGACTCATCATTCCTTGACTTAAATCTTTATAATTCACAAGAAATATTTCAATATTTGCAAAATCATACCTTCCTGATAAAACATCTTCTTCTTTAATATCAGAACTATTTAATATCTCTTCAATTTCTAGATTGTCAGTTCTCAAATCGCTGTTTAATAGTATACTACTAGCTGTAAACCCACTTGAAGATTTATAGAGTATATTATTGACATTTAAATCCTCGTCATAGTCAGTGAATCCCATTACTTCCCCACTTACAAGCGTTAATTTCCAGCAAGTAGCGATGGTAAGTAATTCTCCAGCTAAATGGTTTTTTAATTTGGTTTGCATAGTTGCCTCCCGCTTAATTGATTAAATTTGAAAAGTTCGATAGGTAAGGGATTATGATGATTTACCCATTATCTGAGTAGTTATAGGGTGTCATGCCAGTACCCAGATACTGGCATCCAGTTAAATTTACGGGTATAAAAGTAGCTGCTTTATGTCAAAATACAACGTTTCTGATGATGATGGAAACCAGTGTCACGCACTGGGATGACACCACCTGTTATGCGAATTAAAACAAACGCTTATACAATCGTGTGTCACGCACTGGGATGACAGGAGAAAGGACACCATATGTTTATTTGATCGACAAATAAAACACTGAGAGACAAGACACACACCACATTCAAGTTGTGGTGTGTATTACTAGGACTAATTAAAAAGAAAACTTCACACCAGTGAGTAGAAGGATTCCTTGGTTAGAAGGTACATTGTTAGCATCTTTATCTTGTATCGCACCTTTTTCGTCAGTCATAAAATAATGTAAGGCTGCATAAGGAACAAACTTGCTCTTACTGCATGAAGAAGATAGATCATATTGAACACCAAGTGCAACATCATGAAGCATATCTTTGTCATTCATTGTGCTGCCAAAGTATGTCAAGCTTGTATAGACATTCTCATATTGATAGCCAGCACCTGCAGTCCAATACATGGTATTTTCACCAAACTGAGCCTTCAGTCCTCTCATCCTTACGTCACTATCAGGAAGCGATTCATATTCATCCAAGTATCTACCAGAGTTAACATCAATCAGCGGTTTAATACCTTTTGGTTGACCAGACTTGCCCAAATATGCAAAAGAGGCAGCAAACTTTATATTTTGACCTTCGTCAATCTTATAATCAGCACTTGCACCTAAATTAACACCCCTAAGGTCATTGTACTCTACAAATTCCCTATAAGAATGCTTATCTTTATTTAGTTCCTTTGCATGACCATACTCACCAACCACGGAAGTTTTAACTTTTATGTTATGTTTACTAAAGTCATATTCATATGATGCGCCAGCGCTTACTATGTGCTCATAGCCTGGACCAACATGTCTTACTATATCATAATCCTCCTTTACAACAGATAAACTATTATCGTAACGAGGTGAGTAGCTAATACCAAATCTCGCACCCATATAATTTGGCGAGTAGTAAGCAGCTCTAAACGGCAATGTAGTCATAATATCTTTGTTGTATTTCCCTGCCATACGGAAGGAGAGTTTCTCACTCTCGCTCGAGAAGCTTTCAGTGTAAAGACGTGGTGTTACGTAAAATGGAAAGTTTGCAGCACTTCCTTCTAAGTTCACTTTCCTGAACCAGTCACTATCTGCAGCTCCGTCAACAGTTGCAATCCTTGTTGCATCAAGTCTCATTAGAGACTCAGGACCAAACTGATAGCCAAGTTTCAGATCACCATATTTTGAATTTAAGAATACATGTGAACTTCTACCTCTTGCAGCATTCACACCTTGTGAAGCTCCTTTACCTTCAGTCACTGGAACATGAAATTGCACATCAGCACCATAAAGAAGTCCTAAATCTTCATTTTTGTTTTCAGCTCTTAAGTGCAATATTGCATCTGAAATCATGCCCATGTTTTCGCTGTAATCACCAATATTTCCTATCCCTTCAGGAAATACTGGATCTGCTCCTTTTATAAGATCTTCAGGAGTAGCAAAATAACCTACCAAATTCCCTGGCATAACATTATAACGCTCATAGCCACTTAACCCATAGTTACCATAACCTTGAGAATCAACAACACCACCAAAAGTTATCCTTAAGCCATCCTTTCCTTGGTTGGTATCGATAATATCAACGCCACCAACTGAAACAACAGGACTTGCCTTACCTTTTTCCTCTGTATTGCTGTTAACAACTTTTACATCCTTTTTTATATCTTCAGCTTCAATTTTAGCATTCTTGGTTTTAGAACCCTTAGTTTTTGACTTTTCTACATTAGAATTTTTAACTTTCAGGGCTTTCGCCTTTGAATCCTCTATAAGTTTTGCTTTTTTCTCATTTGCCAGTCTGATTTCTTCTTTTTCTTTTGTTCGGCTGCTAATTTTAACTCTTCTTTTTCTTCTTTTGTTCAGCTGCTAATTTTAACTCCTCTTTTTCTTCTGCTCAGCTGCTAATCTTAGCTCTTCTTTTTTCTTAAGCTCTTCAGCTTTTTTTCTTGGATCAGCATTACATATCCTGTCCATTTTTTCTTTTAGTTTTTTATTTGATGTCCTCATCACTTCCATCTTTCCAGAAGCTTTGATTGACTCGTTACTCTCTTGCTTTTTCACTTCCTTCATACTCTCGTCAGAAAAGTCAGCAGCAAAGCCACTGAAAGAACATAAAGTCAATAGAGAAGCTAGAGCAGTTCTAGTATAAATAGATTTTTTCATGAAGTGCCCCCAAAAAATTTTAAAATCATAACATAAATAGTATAAGGATGTTGAAAATCCAACTTAAAGCAACCTTATAGCGAAAATAAAAGTAAAATGCAATACTTTAAAAGCAACTTTCTTAATACGCTCAACGTGTATATTAACCAAAATTTAGCACAAAGGTCGCTTGTTAGTACATTGTAACTCTATATTTATTCTATGGAAGTAAAATTTACTCAAAGTGAAAGCACAAAAAAGATTAATATATTAATATAAGTTGTTGACAATAATATTAATTTGTATTATAGTTGATAGATTATTGTTTTATTTTCAGTAGATTAAGGTACTTATGGATTTTAGTTTTTTACGCAATTGGTTTAGCGCTACAGGTAGTGGCATAGATTTACAATTAGATAAACCTGAACAGTCAAGCTCCATTTCATTAAATGACAGCAAATGTGAGATGAAAGGATATGATGATGAGTTTGAGATCATTGAAGATTATGAATTTATAAATCGTGCTGACCCAAATGAACCATGTTCTTTACCTTTTGATTATCAAATAGATGAAAGTATTGTAAAAATTGCAGGATTTGATAGAGAGAAATTATTGGAAATGAGTAATTTCTGCAAGATAAGCTATGGCGATGATGATGAAAAATTAGGTGAAAAAAAATGTAACAATCTAGCTCAAAGAGTATACAAAACTAAATTTGAAACTACAGAAGATTTTGAGATTATTCCATCTACTGAAAAAATGTATAAAACTAGAGCTGAACTTATTAGCGAAGGTTATGAAATTATTCCATTTGGTAATAGCTTTGAAAAAGATGCTGGTCATGTTTTCATAAAAGGTAAAGAAATTACAATAGCTTACCACGGTACTCGTCTGAGCCATGGTGTAAACGATGGAATCACTGATGTAAATGTACTTTTTACTACTTCGGAATTTTTACCTGAAGGTGGAAGAATGCATAGAGGATTTTATAATTCATTTACGGATTCATGGCCTAATCTTTATGGCATTTTGAAATCTCGTGCTGAAAAACAAGGATCAAAAATCAAAGATTTTAAATTTAATCTCACAGGTCACAGTATGGGAGGAGCTATTGCCAAGATAGCTGCTTTATGCCTCAACAAAACAGAAGGAGCTGAAGATATCCATGTTGCAACTTTTGGTGATCCACGAGTTTTTGACCTTACTGCTAGTGAATTTTATAATGATGTTCTGCAAGAAAAAACCATTAGAGTAACTCAACATAGACAAGATCCAGTGCCGGCGGTATCACCTGGTGTCTTTGGTTATGCTCATGTAGGTGCACAATTAAGAATATCAGTACCTGAAGGATATTCTGTTCATAAAATGGATGGTTATCATGAAGCCATTAAAATAATGGATGAAAATGACTTCCAATCAAACAATAACGTTTCTCTCTTTTACTACCCTTCGAGAATATTAAGCCGAATTAACTGTGCAGTTCTAGGTAATGCTCAATATTATGCTGCTAATTTAGGGAATTATATTTTTAGTGGGTCAAATTTTTTCGAAGAAGTAAAAAATAAAAATTCTTCTCAGCTTGAACAAGCAGAAGTTAAGCAGATGGCATATGAGAATGCCTTGTCTACTGCAAGGAGTTTATAACTATTATTATGGTAGCAATTATTAGATGTATCTGTTCTAGATGCATGG
>NZ_QPIP01000078.1 GCF_003344345.1 Wolbachia endosymbiont of Cylisticus convexus
TAAGGCAAGTTATCACTCACTCTATCGGGATCTGAGGCCGTATCACGTGTTGAGATGGAGTTTACGTAAACTTGGGAGAGATCCTTTGTATTCCTATTAAGGTACGTTGGAACAAGTCAACAAAGGCGAGGACTAACGGAAGATGCAAAGGAAGTCGGACTGACTGATAGTACTCAGAGTGTGGGAAAGCCACATACAAGGGAGCAATATAGTGACTGGTTTAGGGATTGCTATGCCAATACAACGGAGGTTGGAATAACGTGCAAAGAAAACTAAATCAGATAACAGTAAGAGCCAGGCAAGATAAACGATTGAAATTTACATCGTTAATTCATCTGATAAACGCAGAGAATCTTGCTGAATGTTATAAAGAGCTAAAAAGGCATGTGGTATAGACCAGGTGACAGTAGAAGCTTATGGAGAAAATCTTGAAGAGAAGCTTAGCACTCTGGTGGATAGTATGAAGAGAAAGCAATATCAACCGCAACCAGTGAAAAGAGTATATATACCAAAAGCTGTAAGCAAAGAAAAACGCGGACTTGGGGTACCATCAACAGAAGATAAGTTAGTCCAGATAATGCTGAAGAAGATATTAGAAAATATTTATGAAGCTAACTTTCTGGATAACTCATATGGTTTTCGTCCTGGTAGAAGCTGTCATCAAGCGGTAAATGCACTAAATAAAGCAGTTATGTACAGACCAACTAACTATGTAGTAGAAGTTGATATCAAGAAATTCTTTGATAATGTCCAGCACAAATGGCTAATGAGATGCTTGAGAGAACGGATAACAGACCCAAACTTATTGTGGTTGATCAAGCGATTTCTTAAGGCAGGAATAGTTGAGTCAGGACATTACGAAGCAACTGAACTAGGCACACCTCAGGGGGGAATAATAAGTCCTATACTAGCTAACATATACTTGCATTATGTGCTGGATTTGTGGTTTGAAAAGAAATTCAAGCTAAGATCTAAAGGTTATATGGAGCTAGTTAGGTATGCAGACGATCACCTGTTTTGCTGCGAAAGAGAAAAAGATGCTAGAGAACTCTTAGAGTCACTGAAACAAAGGCTAGGAAAATTTGGACTGGAAATATCTGAAGACAAAACAAGAATAGTAAAGTTTGGCAAAAAGGAGTGGCAACAAGGGAGAAACGAAAAACGGAAAGTTTCAACTTTCTAGGATTCACCCATTATGGTACAAGAAGTCGTAAAGGTAGAGTAATGATAGGTCATAAAACCTCGAAAGTAAGTCTATCTAGAAAACTAAAAGAAACCAAAGAATGGGTGAAAAAGATCCGAAACAAGGTTCACCTTAGAGACTGGTGGCCAGTACTTAAAGCAAAACTAACAGGGCACTGTAACTACTTCGGAGTTAGCGGAAATTATCGTTGGTTGAATAAATTCTTCTGGCGGATAATCAAGCTAGCATATAAATGGATAAACCGACGTAGTCAGAAGAAGAGTGTGAATTCAAAGCAATTTATACATTATCTACAAGTTAATCCATTACCAAAACCAAGAATATGCTACTCATTATATACAAAATAGGAAATGCTGTGAATACTACATTGTGGAGCCGTGTGCGGGAACACGGTTCTGGTGGGGGAGTCATAGCGATAAAACTTAATCAGGAGGATTTAAAACTATGACTTCTACCAAACAACAAAGCTTTTTCAATATCGGTCAAAAAATTCCCTTTTTCAGTGTGAAAGAATACTTGGACGATCGATCGCCAATACCAGAGGATATAATCTCACCAAGAATTTTAACAAAAAGAGGCTTATTGGTACTGGGTGGCCCACCTAAAATCGGCAAAAGTGACTTTTTGATCTCTTGGCTTGTCCACATGGCTGCTGGTAGATCATTTCTCGGTATGACACCAAGTAGACCTTTGAAAATCTTCTACATGCAAACTGAAATTGAATATGAATATATGAAAGAACGGTTGCAACAACTTCAACTTGATAATGAACTTTTGAATGTAGCTGCTAACAACTTAATCATTACGCCAAAGGTGCACTTATCATTTAATCATGATGAAATAAGTGAAATCAAGGAAATTGTGAATGAACGCTTTAAACCTGATGTTTTGGCTATAGATCCATTGCGCAACATATTTAGCAGTGAGTATGGAAATGAAAATGATAATAGTGCTATGCTGTTCTTTTTGCAAAAGACTCTTGAAAAGCTACGCAGTGCTGTCAATCCAGATGCTTGTATTGTACTCACTCATCATACAAAAAAATTATCGAAAAAGATGCTGGAAGAAGATCCATTTCAAGGATTAAGCGGTGCTGGTTCTTTGAGGGGATTTTATAGTACTGGTATGGTGATGTTTGCTCATGATGAGGAAAGCACTACCCGTCAAATAGTATTTGAGTTGCGAAATGGTGAACGTGTGGCAAACAAGCTTGTCGATAAGATAAATGGTCGTTGGAAACTTGTAGACCAATGGAGTTGATTCTTTTTTTCGTTTTGCAATTAATTTATAGGAGGACAATATGCTATCAGATTTTTTAACTGATTTTAATACTGCAAAATCACAAAGTAATTTAATACCAAAAGGTACAACGGTGAAAGTCAAAATGGCCATTAAACCTGGAGGTTATGAAAATTGGTTCACTAAAAGCTATGCTACCGGCAGCATCTATTTAAACGCTGAATTTACTGTCACTGAAGGTCCATATGCAAAACGCAAGATTTTTCAAGTAATTGGTATTAAAAGTGGCAAAGCAGAAGGTGAAGAAGACATCTGGGGAAAATCTGGTCGTTCTATGCTTAGAAGTATTTTGGAGTCAGCACGGAACATTCATCCACATGACACTTCAGAAAAAGCAGTTGTTGCTAGAAAAATCAACTCCATTGCAGATTTAAATGGACTAGAGTTTATGGCAAAAGTGGGAATTGAGGCCGATAATAGGTACGGAGACAGGAACAGAATTGATACGATCATTACTCCGAATGAAACTCAGAAGGATGACTGGATTCCATTCTAAGCGAATAAAAGAATCATTTTTTTATCATAAATTATTGAAGGGCACCTTTTATGAATAGATCTCTAGAAGAAATAAAAGCGTTAGTAATTGATAGAATTGAAGAATACCTACTCTATTTACTACCTGGTGGTGAGTTTTACAAAAGTAAGTTTTACATTGGAGATTCACGTGGAGATAAAATAATAGTTGAGACAACAGGAGAAAGAGCAGGAGATTGGTATAAACTAGCCAAAATTAAAGGAGACGTAGTTGAATTTTTTACTTTCATTGCAGGTGACAAAAAAAGCGCTGAAGAATTGTATCGGTATATTTTAGAGAAGTATCCTTCTGCGTTTTCTGTCCAACATTGACTAAGGAGCTTAGCTAGCACTTAAGTTAATGGTAGATGGATTAAGCCGGTAGCCTGACCAGTTACATGCTTGTATCACATCATCTCGTCTTATATTTAGTCCAAAGGTGCTAGCTAGCTTTTCTGCTATTGTTTTTTGCATTCTGTTAAGAGGTCTACGTACTTGCTGTTCTGGGTCTTCAATACCTAAACTATCTGCTATTTGGACAATACTAAGAAATTTATATTCTTTAGCTGCTTCCAAATCACGCAAAAATTGTTTAAGTAATACTCTAAAGATGCGGATGCTTGAAGTTGCTTGTTTGCCTATAATTTCAATATTATCAACATAAATAATATTATCTTCAACTTTTAATCGCAGTATCTTTTTTTCTGGAAGAGTTGTTTTTTGCAGTGGAACATAAGGGAATGCTTGAAAGGAAACGTTAGGTAATAATTCTGGTACTCCTTTTTCAACTGCTTCGCTTAGTATTTGATTTAGAGTTTTTTGTTCACAAATTAAATCGGCCATGGGAACAGTGTATAGGGTTAACAATATTTTTAGATCTGCTTTTCCAAAAGTTATAAGGACAGCAACATTAGTTCTTAACCTATCTACAGTTAAATATGACTTATCAGTACATAAAGTTGGTATGATAACGCTTACTATTTTACCTTTAAAGCTTATATGATATATCCCATTTGCCGCCTTTTCCCATATAAGACCTATCAATAATTTTTCAAACCAATTTATAATTTTTTCCGTATTTAGTTTAATTGAAAGTACAAGATAACGCTGTTTTTTATAAGTATCAGGAAAAATATCACGACCACAATCCTCGCAAGCTAGATCATCACAATCTTCATCAAAATCATGAGAAATGATAACCTCATTTTTGCAATAAGGATTTTGTATATTTGGAAAATCAAGATCTAAATCATTAGCACAAATAACGAAGTAATACTTCTCAAGTTTAACAAAATCAAGCTGACTGAGATACTCTGCAACCTCTATATAGTTTTCGTCAGGATTTACCCAGGACCTATTTACTAACATAGTATCAATATCTTGAGAGTGTTTTTGACAAAACGGTAATTCCATAGCTATCTCTAATTAAAGACTTAAAATCATCTCGTTCTTTTCTATTGAGAACATATTCTGAGTAATCAATTTCTATATAATTTGCGTATTGCGTGTCTGTCTGAAAGGATAAAGTAACTTTTTTACTTTTGAACAATACTTTGATATGCTGAACAAGCGAAACATCATGCAGTACACTACCAACCGAAGGCTCTATTTTCTGCAACCACTCTTCAATATTATCTGTGTTTAACGTAAGATTAGTTTTAGATTTAGATGGACCAAATTTCAATTCAAATAGGTGAATATCAGGTACATGTTGTTTTACACAGTCATGCAAAAAAGTCCTCACTTGTGCTGTTGTATTTTGGTGGCGCATGTTAGTAAATGAACATTCTCGCTGAAAATAACAGCTTGCTATTCTATTTGCTATTTTTAATCCTTGATCAAAACTTTGAATAGATAGGTTTACTTGGTTAGCGTTTAAAGCAAAGTCAATAATAATTCTACTAGGTTTATAACCGTGTATTACCTTATTTGAACTGATTAATAAATCCTCATCTTTACTAGCACGTCGTATAAATAAGTAAATACTATTTTGGTAGTAAAAGAGCTCTTGAAACTGACTTTCAAAACTATCGTTTTCCGAGAGATCGTGTTGTTTTAATATTTCCTGTATTGTACTTTCTGATAAAAAATCCTTAAATGAAGTGGGCTTTTGTCTTGGAGGATTTTTTAATACGAAAGGTAAAAACCCTTTTTTCTGTACTTGATTAAAGCAGAAAATTTGTTTTAGCAAGTTATGATTAGCTATAAAGAGAGTAAACAACAAGGACTTTTTGTCATATTTGTTATTTTGCAACAGAAATGATTTTAGAAAATCTTGGCTTAACACAGACCGTGCTACTTCAGCTATAGTTGTTTCTGATTTTGCACGACTAAAACGATTGACTAAGTAATAATCAAATAGAGATTCAGAAATTTTAGTAAGCATTTTACGCTTTTGCTGAGTTGAAATATCATCGCATTTTTCGTAGTCTTTAAATAATTGCCTATTTTGTTTATTCTGAAAATAGTGGTTAAAAATCACACTTAATTGTCTACCAGAAAGAGAATTAAGCCAACTTTCACGTAAGCTTGGATTTTGAAAGTCCTTAAGCAAAAAGGATACTGGCATTTCTAAACTGCTTTCCCAAAACTCCTCACTAGCTATCATATATCTAAAAGTAAATATATTATGTCTAAAATAGATTAAAGATTAGTCAATAAAAATTTATTTTGAAAAAAAAGAAGAATTTTCCTAAAAAAACTGAACAGTTTTTGTAATTTTGGTGAATATATATACAGGAGTCAAACTTTCAAATGTCAATACTCACACAATCAGGTCGAGCAGCAATAGCAGCAAGCATAAAAGAGCAACCAATACATCTTGCTTGGGGCAGTGGTGATGCCAATTGGGAAAGTAGCCATCAAGTCGAAAAAGTTTTTGTTGAGGGTGAAATAGCTCTAGATCACCACACTATTAAAGATGTAAGGGTTTTTATCGGAAAAACAACTTATCAGCCAAGTATAGATTATATAGTTGATAGCAGTACTGGTGTAATTAAACGTACGGAAAATAGCTCTATCAGGGCAAATAGTGCAGTTACTGTAGAATATAGTGAAAGCACACCACCAGAGCCTATCAATACTACAAAGCTGATAAATGAAGTTGGCAGGCGTACTGCAGACGAAGTTCTCTTCTGCAAAGGTGATGAAAACGGCGAACTTATAACTCCATCTGGAAGGTTTAGACCCTCAAATGTACCAACTAATAATCTTTTTCTCAAATTTACTTTCGATTTCACGGACGCAGCAAATCAAGTTATCAGGGAACTTGGGGTTATGGTTGGTACAAGGGTAAAGGAGACAGTACCTTCTGGACAGAGATACTTTGAGCCAAAAGACGTGGAAAATCCTGGGATTTTGTTGGTGCTTGAACATACAGTACCACTTATCAGAACATCTGCAACTCGGGAAACTTTTTCATTTGTTGTAACCTTTTAGAATAAAATGACTTTAAACGCCTATTATAACCGCTTTAATCCTGACAAAGAATATGAGAAAAGCTTATTTCTTGCTGGAAGAGGTCTACAGTCTGCAGAATTAAACGAGACGCAAGAATATGCTCTTTCAAAGCTCAAAGGCATAGGTGATGCAATGTTTCGTGATGGTGATGTTATAACAGGAAGCAATTGTATTATAGATAGAGAAACTGGTAAAGTTACGCTTGAATCAGGAAAAATCTATCTGCGTGGAGCAGTTAGAAAAGTACGAAAAAGAAGAGTTTGTTATTCCACTGAGTACCAC
>NZ_QPIP01000079.1 GCF_003344345.1 Wolbachia endosymbiont of Cylisticus convexus
CTTTGTTTAGGAAATTCATCTCTCCTATTGTCATCCTTACAGTACACTATCTGTGTCTTTTCAGGATGTAATTTCAACTTATACTCAGCCAATCTTTCTTCGATCATTACTTTCACAAATTCTGCCTGTTTCTCTGTTCTGCAGTGCACTATCGCATCATCCACATATCTCTCAAATGGTACCGTCGGGTAGTTCTTTTTCATCCATATATCAAACACATGATGCATGAATATATTAGAGATGATTGGGCTAACTGAACCTCCTTGCGGAACTCCTTTATCCCTAACTACCTTACTGCCATCTGCAAGTTTTATAGGGGATTTTATCCACCTTTCAACGTATAGTATGACCCATTTGCAATTTGTATGCTTCTTGATAGCTTGCAATGCCAACTCGTGATCCAAATTGTCGAAAAACCCGGATATATCTAGATCTATCGTCCAATCATACCTCCAGCATCTTTTCCTTGCCGTATCTACCGCATCCAGTGCTGATTTATTCGGTCTATAACCATATGAATCTTCATGGAATTTTGGTTCTACTAGCGGCTCAAGATACATAGAAGCGGCCGTTTGCCCTATCCTGTCGAATACTGAAGGAACACCTAAAATTCTTTGTCCCCCTCCCGTATCTTTCGGTATTGCTACAGCTTTTACAGGCTCTGGAAAATAACTTCCTGATGACATCCGATTCCATAGTTTGTACAGATTATCCTTCAGGTTCTCTTCAAACCTTGTTATCGATACCTCATCCACACCAGCCGCACCTTTATTTTTCGATACTTGTTTATAAGCCCTCCAAATAAGTTGCTTTGGTATATCAAAAGACTTTGTTTTATTCATTAACTCCTCCCTTTCGGTTGATACATAATTAAAACTGAATAACTCAACTCCTTCGCTCCATTTCCATTACAGAAACTTCTTCACTACTACGCGCCCCTGTTTTCCGCATTGGTACTCTCATCCTTAGAGTTTAGCTCCTTGAATTTCTCCCTTATCATCGAAACGACAGGTTCCCGTAGTTCTACACAATAGCCTAAAATAGATTCATGCCACCTTTATGCCGGACGCCTCCTACCCCGTAAACAAGCTCCCGGTAGATTTATCCCAGTTGAGTTATAAGCCCCTGGTTTTGACGTCATCAGTTATGGTTTCGACACTTTATCAGTGGTTCACTTTCGTTCATCTCTCTATTTCACACATGACACATAACTGCGCCTTTTCCATAACGCTCACTACCTTGGCTCTTTACCAAAGCAGCTTATGGTTGTTTGAAGCCTGCTCTTGTAAATCGGCTCCGAGGGGCCCACCCTCATCTATTGCGTAGCTTAAGTACTCAGTTTGCTCTTTTCTGACCATTCCTTGCATCACTACGGCACACTATAACCTCCATTTCCAAGTTTTTTTGACTGAAAATCTCCTGTTTCTTTTTTCTTTGCTGCCACTCCCATAACGTAGTTCTTCCAATTTTAAATCTTGCTGCCACTGCTTCTCTGCTTTCTCCTTCTTCTAGTGATTCCATTGCTTTTTTTCTTAAATCATAACTATATGCTGCTGGCATACTTACCTTCACTACTATAAAATCTTATTTTACCTCGTTTGTACTATTATGAAAAGAGCTATGCTTTGCAAGCAGTAATACAGACAACTAAAGAAAAATATCGTATCTGTTCAAATTCATGGCAAATATTGAAACCAGTGCTTCTTTTCTTGTCATGCCAGTGCTTGACACTGGCATCCAGTCCTTTTTCACAAAAAACGTTGTAGAGTGTTTTCGTCAACCTGGATGCCAGTGTCAAGCACTGGCATGACACCATTTGTTTCTATGTTTTTGTCTATCTTATTTTGCCACCCTGCTGAACGGATACAAAATATCAACTAGGTTTATAGTATACCACTACTGTGTTTGCAATTTTGTCATAAAATGTCTGTTTGCGTTGGTCAAATCTTGCACATATAAAAATTAGCATTATAGCTATAATTGTCAATATACTATCTAAATTTGAGTTTAAGCCTAAGTCTAATAGAAAGACACAAAAGATATAAGTTAGACAGGGGAGGATAAACAGGAAAATCACCTTACAGATACTTCTTATTGCTGCCTGAATTAGAGTGGCATTTTTAAATGTATTTGTGCTTTTAACGCGCATATCACATAACAGCTTTCCTGGAGTGCCGCCAAGTTTTGTTATCATTAGTATTTCGAATACTACTGGTACTAATGTTATCGTTATCATAAGCACAATCGGCATCGCCATCACCATTATATGTTCTAATTGCTCATCTGTCTGGGAGAAACTGTCGTCGTCTGAGAACTCACCTAATAATCCAAATAATGATCCAAAAATAATACATACAAGCAGAGGAGAAAGAAATATAATAAAGTCCAGTATCCCTGCTGCAATACGCTTTATCAATCCTGCATAATTTACTTTAACATCTGTTTCAGTATCCATAACCCACTTATATTTCATAATGTCATCATATAATATAAAAGTACGTTATTAAATAACCGTAAATATACTAATTTGGGTAATATTAGCTACTTGTGCCACTCTATTATTTAAATTAACATTAAATCATTTATAGGTAGGGAAGTTATGTCAACACCAATCACAGTTGCATATGGTGACGGTATCGGACCAGAAATTATGGAAGTGGTGCTGTCAATATTGCAAGAAGCAGGAGCGAAAATCTCAATAGATATTATTGAAATAGGAGAGCATGTTTATAATAAGGAATGGTCTCACGGAATCTCTCCAAGTGGTTGGGAATCTATTGAAAGGACAAAGATATTACTCAAATCTCCGACAACAACTCCGCAAGGTAAAGGGCACAAAAGCTTGAACGTTGCACTGAGGAAGAATTTAGGGTTATATGCAAATATAAGACCATGCATTTCATATCATCCTGTTATAGAAAACAAATTCGGTAAGTTTGATATCGTAGTAATACGCGAAAATGAAGAAGATGTTTACACCGGAATAGAGCATAGGCTCACTGGTGACTCGTACCAATGCACTAAAATTATTACTAGATCTGGCTCAGAAAAAATATGCAGATACGCTTTTGAATACGCGAAAAAACACAACAGAAAGAAAGTAACTTGCCTGACTAAAGATAACATAATGAAAATGACTGACGGAACTTTCCATGCAGCGTTTGATCGCATTGCAAAGGAATACCAGGACATAAAGGCAGAACATTATATAGTGGATATTGGAATGGCGCGTGTTGCAACAGAACCGGAGAATTTCGATGTTATAGTAACTGAGAATCTATATGGGGATATATTATCGGACATAGTGGCACAAACCTCTGGATCTGTAGGACTTGCCGGAAGTAGCAATATAGGTAATGAATATGCAATGTTTGAAGCGGTTCATGGTTCTGCTCCTGATATTGCAGGAAAAAATATAGCTAATCCTTCTGGTCTTTTAAATGCTGCAGTGCATATGTTGGTCTATATCGGTCAAGTGAGTACTGCAAAACTAATTTACGATGCATGGCTGAAGACTTTAGAGGATGGAATACATACTGCAGATTTATATAAAGAGAAAAAGAGCAAACAAAAAGTTGGCACAAAAGAATTTGCAGAAGCTGTTATAGGTAATCTAAGAAAGAAACCTGCTGAGCTTATAATTGACAGTGGTTCGGATAATAAAGTGAATAGGGTTCAAGACAATTATGAACAAGATTACAAAGTTAAAAAGCTAGTGGGTAGTGATATAACGCTTGCTTGGAATAAATTTAGCAACTTTGACCAAATAGTTAGGTTATTTGAATCAAGTGATCCTAAGATTATAGCGATATACTCAAAAGGGCTGGCAATTTGGCCAGAAAATTCAAAATCTTCAAGTGACCAAATAACTTGTAGGTTTATCGCAAATAATGAAAAGCAAGCTATTACAAATAGTGATGTAAATAACTTACTAATCAAACTCGAAGAAAACAGCTTTGATGTAGTGAGAATGGACAAATTGTATTTGTATGATGGGAAAGAGGGTTTTTTCTCTTAATGGTTGCTTAATGTTTTTGTGCTTGCGTAAAACACTAAATATGCTATACTAATAATATATTTATGCGAGGAATAATAATGAATCAGCATTTTAAGTTAACTAGTCAGGAATTTAATGATAACGCCAACCTGTTTACAGTGCTAGAAATCAAAGCTGAGCAAGCTGTAGGTAAGAACTATCAAGAGCTTAGTAAAGTTTTAAAAAACAACATAATAAGTTAATTCTTGTAAATCATCCTGACAAAGGTGGAAACAAAGATAGATTTGATCAAATTCATAAAGCCTATCAAGAGCTAAAAAAATATATTGAACCTTTGGAATTAGGAAATCCTTGTGTTAAAGTTAGCGTTGATGCTGAAAGTGATGGGCGTTTAACAGCGCGTGAATTTTATTATAGGAAAAAGTTATTTGAAAAATTGAATATCATTGAAGAAGAAGTTAAAGGAAAGAATTTTGTTGAGCTTTACTCTATACTTAGAAAAAAAAGTAGCTCACTAGAGGAAGACTTGAAACACAAAAATAAATTAATTGATGATATAAATTCCTGGGCAAGATGTGGATCACTTTGCGGTGATCAAGTCAAAAAGCTAAGAAATGAGCTTGATAAGCACTTATTGAATCCTGACATGCAACTGTTTAGTTATATTTTTCCTTTAGAAAAGTGTAGGAGTCTAATAAGGAAAGACAAACAAGTACTAACGCAAAAGTTTATAAAACGTAGAGACGATTTGCTATCTAGTATTTTTAAGGCTGAATTATATACCTTACCTCCTCTAGCTCTTGCTGAAGCAAGTTATTGTTGTTATTTCTTGCCTACTTGGTTAATTGCCAGTAATACCTTGATGTGTTTATACTTGCTATTAGTAGCATTAAGTTTTGTTATGGTGCCTTTGGCTTCATTAACAGAACATTACGAAAAAAAATACAAAAACTCTGAGATTTCTACTGATCAATATGTAAATAGAAAAAATTGTATTTACTTATGCTATAAGCTTTTTGTTTTTTACCCTTTGCCTGTCTTTTTTACTTCTTTAATGATAGAGGGTTTTATTTCTAATAGTCTTTATGTTGATGTGACAATATTTGGTACTTTATCATTATTAGCACTGCTAGCTACTGAAGTATTTAGCTCTGCATTTTCAAAAGGTTGTGAAATATATGCCGAGAAGCACGCAAAAGATTTACTAGAAGAGGATCCAAGAGATAGAGTACAAAAGGAAACTGATCTGTTAGGACGGTATGATCCACGGAGGATATTAATGCCGATAATTATGCCTCTTGTTAGAAAGTGTTTTGCGGAGGTGGCAAGCGAATTTGCTGAGAGGAATTTTGATGAGGTAAAAACTGATATGTCTTATGTTAATGCTGAAGGACTATCTAAGCCTAAAGAAATTGAATTTGCGCAGCAACCAGTGTAGTATAAGTTTTTAGCTCTATGCATGGACTCAAAAAAAGTCAAATTGATATTTGAAAAATTCAAGAAATCAAACCCCACGCCAAAAATAGAGCTAAATTATACCAATCATTTTACATTATTGGTTGCGATAGTTTTATCAGCACGGACGACCGATGTTAGTGTAAACAAAATTACAAGAGAACTATTTGACATTGCTGATACGCCAGAAAAAATGCTGAGCTTTGGGCAGGGTGAGCTGAAAAAACGTATAAGTAGTATTGGTTTATATAATTCCAAAGCAAAAAATATAATCGGACTTAGTAAAATACTGGTGGAACGATACGAAAGCAAAGTTCCTAGCGATTTCGATGATTTGGTATCTTTACCAGGGGTTGGGAGAAAGAGCGCTAATGTATTCTTAAATTCAGGACTTGGTATTCCAACATTGGCAGTTGATACTCATGTTTTTAGAGTAAGCAATAGAGTTGGGCTTGTGAAAGAAAAAGATGTATTTAAAACAGAACAATCTCTTTTAAATGTAGTTCCAAAAAAATACCTGCTTTATGCTCATCATTGGCTAGTTTTACACGGTAGATATGTTTGCAAAGCACAAAAACCTTCGTGTGAAACGTGCATAATTCATGATTTATGTGAATTTGAGTGTAAAAGGTATAAAGTCTAGCACACCACTCCGATATTCCTTCCTTTTATCATCCAAGTAGCTGACGCTGGTTCTTTTACGACGGCAGTACCCACTGGTTCACCTTATGATGGTGTCATTCAAGTAGCCCTTCGTTGTCATCTCACGCTCCTGTTTTCTTGTCATTCCAGTGCCCAAGCAACAAGGACAACATTGCAAATTTAGAGTTCAAAAGGGTTATTCCTCGAGAACTATTGCATCAGAAAGCTGGCGCTGAATTTGTATATAATGTTGATCTTGGAGGTTTTTATGAATAATAGTAAGGATAAGAGAAGAAAAAAATTAGAAATTCGTATTCTATCAAGTAGAGGTAGGTCTTTACTTGACCATGAGCTACAGCGATACAAGTAGTAAAGAAATATCAAGGCTAGTGAGGGAATACAGGAAAATTAAGGATGGAACGTTGCGTGATATTATTCATTCAAGGCTCTTACTAATAGATAGGTATAGTAGTGCTTCATAAACAATTCTTGCGTTCTACTCCCCAGCGGTACTTATGAATTTTTCCAGATTTACGAATAACACGATGGCATGGTATTAAGTAGGAAATTGGATTATTAGCAATTGCATTTGCAGCAGCACGTATGGCCTTTGGCTTACCAATTATATGAGCAATATTGGCATAGCTTGTTGTCGTACCTGTGGGAATTGAAATCAATGCTTGCCAGACTTTATAGCTCTTTTCATAATAGTCCGAAAAGCTTATAGAAAAGCGGAATCAACAGCATGACGAAAAGATGTGAATAGAGGGATGTTTTTCCTAGCTCTGTTTTTTATAGCAAACCAATGATGCTCAATTTTGTTAAAATCGGGAGAATAAGGCGGTAGATATAAAATTTCTGCGCCAACTCCTTTAGCAAATTCAGTAATCTTATTAGACTTATGAAAAGTAGCATTATCAAGGATAACAGTTTGTCCAGGTTTCAAAATCGGTGTCAGAAACTGCTCAAACCATTTATTAACATATTACAGTGGCCTTCAAATGTTAACGGAACAACTATTTTCCTGCCGTTTAAGGCTGCAATCATACTGATTCGTTGAATTTTTTTACCAGATTTTAGAGCATAAAACCTCTGTCCCTTCTGGCAATATCCATAAGGGTAGTCCTCGGTGTTATCAATGCCAGACTCATCTATATAAACTAAGTTTTGAGGTTCTTTTGTTGCTATAATTTTCAAAAATTCAGCGCGTTTTTCTTCGTCCCTTTCTTTGTATCCATATGTCTTTTTTTGCGTGTGAGTCCAATTTTTTTAAGAGCTCGATGAATCGTTGGGATACTAACATTGCTCCAAAGCTTAGCCATTTCCGATAGAGTTTTTCCACCATATTTTTTAGCAAATTCAGTAAATTTATTCCAGTCAGTAATTTTGTGATT
>NZ_QPIP01000080.1 GCF_003344345.1 Wolbachia endosymbiont of Cylisticus convexus
TAACTCTTTATACCTTATGTGCCTTTTAGGCGGATCCATCATAAACTTCCCAAACTTAACCTCTAAACATGCTGTTCTTTTTGGCTTATTATCTCTTGCAGGGATTTCAATTTCTATTGTACCAATGCTAGAGAAGTCTTCAACAAATTTCCATAATTTTTGTTTATCGTTGGAAAATCTGGATTTTCTATTTATATCTCGATCTTTGGAAGCTCTTACTAAAACTGCTGAGTTAAGATTACGTGCAAGTTCAAAAAATTCATAAATATCTGCCTCTCTATCACATACAGTTATAGCTTCAGTTTTAGTTGAGTCTATAATGCTATCTGTTTTCTTTAGGCTTTCTAGCCACTTTATACTTTCTTTATCTTCAATATGTGCTCTTTTACGATTCCTCTCTTTTAGCTCTTTGGCTTCTTCAGAAACAGGTGGTCTCGAGTAAATTTTTTGATCTAGTATTCCTAATGCCAAGCCTTCTGTACTAACAGCAAAAGCTGTATGCAGCATAACACCCTTACTACGTTTTCTTGAGATAATTCCCAACCCACTTGTTTTTTTATGGCCCGTGTATGAAATACAACTTGTATCTTGAATTACAAGAATCTTTTTATGAGCTTTTATTCTTTCAACAGTTTTTGTAGTATGTGAAGCTAGAATATCGCTTTCTTTCACGTTCTCATTTTGAAAAAAACGATATGCCCATTTTGCTTCTGACCAACTTTCACATGCTTGATTGATTGAACTTTCAGGCATATTTGCCAAGCTATCAGCAATATTCTACTAATCGATCAGTTAATCTTTTATCCCCAAGTACAGCATTTCCAAATTCATTTTTAGCCCATTCATTACTCTTGCTTTCCATTTTACACCCTCAATATTTGCAAACTTTAATATTGTAATACTTTGTTTTTATGTCCATTTATATTTGTGGGTAATAGTAAGATTTGAAACAAAGGAATCCACTGTTGACTCCATAGCTATTGTAGCAACTTCGCACTTCTTTAACCACTTTGCTATGTTGTGAAGATCTTCTGTAAAACAACTAAACTTTTGCACACATTGCTCATCTCTTCCTTCAGGAACACATACATAATGTACAGATGAGCCAATGTCTATTCCTGCCGCATCAGGATTCATTATTTCTAATTTACTTTTGACCTTTGCCATTTTAAGTACTCCTCTATAATTTATAATGAAGAAGTGCTTCAGCTTGAAACGGTATAATTAAAGCAATCTCCTAAACGAGGTAGTCTGAGTAGACTCCATCAATGGTTTAACCGTCACCTTCAAAACCATACTTCTGAGCGGGCACTTATGGCACCACTAGTCTGGTCGGTTATAACTGCAGAAGTAGCTTCTTCGTAACAATTATATCGAAATGGTATACAAAGTGAAATTTAAGAAGAAGGGAATTTCTTTCTGGTATAATCAACAAGAAGTTGTTGGTTTATTGCTTCTGATAGTTCTTTCCCATTTGCACGCGTTATTATCCTACTACACTTTACTGTGACAGCATTGCGAGATATTTGTACTTCTCTTCCCATCAATATATCAATAAAACCATTAGATAATTTTACCTCCTCTGTTACTTTCAACCCATTAGGAAACGTTGTTGATTGCTTATATCGCCCTACAGCAGAGCCTGTTGAACCTCTTAGCATATTTATTATAAGACTTCTGATTCTTACCTCAGGTGGCAAGTCTATATTTACATGCGTAACTACCCCTCTTTATTATATTTCATTACTTGCATTCTAAAATGCTAGAATTGCCTTGTCAATGAAAATCATAATTCCACTGCTCATTGGTGGATTCATCTGTAATGGTAAATGTAGAAGAATATCTAGTATAAACTAATTATCATCTCCAAATATAGAACCAATTTTTTTGCCTTCTGGGGAAAATTTATTAGTCCAGCTGCTTTGTACTTTGTTTATATCTTTAAAGGCAGTTTTGTTGCTATACTTCTTTACTTCTTTATCTATTCTCTCCATTATTTGTTGATCCAGGTAGCTCTTTTTCCATTGGTTAGTAGCAAGAAATACTTTGTTTAAATCTTGAGTGCGAATTAGATACTCTTTATCTTTAGGATAAACCTCCTGAGCCCAAGCGAATAGCTCAAAATAGCGTGCAAATAATTCAGATGCGCGTGATTTTGGAATTTGGTAAGCTTGTATCTCTTTAAATATAATTTGACCAATAATTTTTTGTACCAGAATATTTGACTGCTTTAAGTTCTGCTCAATATCCTGATAAACTTTATAGAGAAATTCTTGCTCTAATCTTAAGTCCAGTTCATTTTCAACCATATGTGAAAGTTCATGTACTATGATGTAAGGATTTGACCTTCTTAGCACAATAACATACTTATTTACACCAGAAGATCGAATTGTCTTACATACTCCCTCTTCCATATCCACTAATCCTTCTTGATATATCTCAAATGAGAGTCTATTTTGCTTTATTAGTGACAAAGTGAGGTTTAATGTATTTCTAAACTTCTCAAATTGATAGAGATATTCGACATATCGTATTACGTTTTCACTATTTCCTATTTGAGTTGCTTGTTTTATTAAGTTCCTGATTAGCATGCTTTATTATAAAGGAATTTTCTTTATAATAAAGAGGTATAAAGTGTTTTCAGGAAGCATAGCTAAAGTAATTTAAGTTCACTGACATCCCACTACTTATTAGCAGCCAAGAGATACCACGGTAGCATGACTTAGGAATGTATAACGTAACTTTTAAGTGCAATATCAAATAGATTCTACTAAAAATCAATCAAATCTTCACATGTTTGTTCTTCATAAAAGAAGTTCAATGTTATCGTAGTACCAAATTTTGATTCACTTTTAATGTTGAAAGTTCCACCCATTAACTCTACTAACTTCTTGCTTAGCGGTAATCCAATACCTGTGCCTTCGTTCCTATATCCTGAATCTGCTTGGCCAAAAACGGACATGACTTTATATATGTCCTGCTGCATTATCCCTATCCCATTATCATGAAACTCAATAGTTAATAAATTTTTTCTATATTCTCTTTAATAATCATTCTTATTAAACCACCTTTAGGAGTGAATTTGATTGCATTTGATAACAAATTTATTATAACTTGCTTCATTCTTTTGGGATCGGTGATAACTAATAATTGTTTATCAGATATCTCTTTCTTTAAACTAATTCCTGTTTCTTTTAGTTTAGGTGATAGCATATTTAAGCACGAATCTATTATCTTATTCAGGTTAAACTTCACTTTCTCTACCGTTAAACTACTTGATTCAGCTTTAGAAAAATCGAGTACATCATTAATTAAAGCAAGTAAATGCGTACCTGCATTATATATATCGTCTACATATTCCTTGTATTGAGAGTGATCTACCGAACCTAAAGTTTCATTTTTGATCAACTTTGCAAATCCAATAATAGAATTAAGAGGTGTACGCAACTCATGTGTAACGCTTGCAAAAAATTTTAACTTGTTTGCATTCTCCTGCTCTAATGTCTCTTTAATCTGTTGTAATTCAATATTAGTTTTATGCTGCTTGGCTAGCATTTCTGTATTAGAAAAGTGCAAATAAAGCATTATCAGTATTAAGGTGAGTAATAATAAGCCCACGAATATTAAAAACAAACTATATACCACAACACAAGAGTCATCATAGCTTTGAATAATCTTCAAAAAAAACGAAGGTTTAGTGTCACCTTCATGAAATATAGGAAAAGTAGAAGTTAATGTATTTCCTGTAGCATAAAATATTTCTTGATTGTTTAGCAACTTATCAATTTCATCGTTTGTAAGTAACTGCTCATAATCATGACCTTGAGTATTAAAATTACTGAAAATTACTCTGGCATTTTGATCATACAGTATTAAGCTAAAATTCTTTACTTTGCCCACTGATTGTAATAATTCAGCACGCAGTTTTACCAGCTGGTTTATGTAGTCAAAACTGTTGTATTTAATATGATGCTTTTCTATTAGTAAATAATGGTATTTTTTTATTATACTACTTTCCAATAGATTTTTTAAGTTTACATTCGAATTACGGTAAGAAGAAAGAAAATTATTCCTTAATGAATAATTGCAATATATTACGCTAAACAAAATCACAAGGATTAATGAGAATAGCGTGATAATTTTTGTATATCTATTTTTTTTAGTTTAGTAAAAATTAATTTACTTAATTTATACATACCCTTCTCATTGTAAAATAACGGCTTTTATGGTATTAATTAAAAATTAGCATATCATACTTTTATGACAATTTCTCCTATCTTGCCAGTTTATTCTCCTATTAATATAAATTTTTCTTATGGTAAAGGTATTTACTTGTATGATATCGACAACAAGCGCCATATAGATTTTCACTCTGGAATAGCTGTTAGCAGCTTAGGTCATGCCAACCCACGGTTAACTAATGTCCTAAAATTACAAGGAGAAAAGCTATGGCATATATCAAATACCTATAATATCTCTACTGCCAACAACTTTGCAGAAAATTTAATAAACAATAGCTTTGCTGATACCGTATTTTTCACAAATTCTGGATCAGAAGCAGTGGAGTGCGGACTTAAGATTGCCAGGGCCTATCAAAACGGAAAGGGTAATAAAAATCGCCATAGAATTTTAACGTTTCATGGTGCATTTCATGGCAGAACATTTTTAACCTGTGCTACGAACGATAGACAGAAATTTTCTGAATTACTGAATCCTTACATTGAATGGTGTGATAACATAGAGTCCAATATTGAGAGTGTAAAGAAAGCAATTTCCAGTGGTATAGGTGTTATATTAATAGAACCAATACAGGGACAAGGTGGTATCAAAGTAATGGATGATACCTTTATGCAGGAACTAAGAAAACTATGTGATGAAAATGATATATTGTTATTTTTTGATTGCGTGCAGTGCGGTGCTGGTAGAACAGGAAGATTATTTGCGTACGAACACATAGGAGTTAAGCCTGACATATGTGCCCTTGCAAAAGGAATAGGGGGAGGGTTCCCGCTAGGGGCTTGTCTTGCAACTGAAAAGGCTGCTAAGTACATCGCGGTCGGCATGCATGGTTCCACTTTTGGTGGCAATCCACTTGCAACTTCAGTAGGCAATGCTGTACTGGATGAATTGCTCAGCACTGGCTTCTTAGAAAACGTTGAAGTCAGAGGTAAGTATTTAAAAAATAAATTAGAGGACTTAGCGAGTAAGTTTCCAATGATAGAAGAAGTAAGAGGAAAAGGGTTAATGCTCGGAATAAAAGTAAAAATGAATAACCAAAAGTTTGCAGAAGAGCTAAGTCACCGTAGCTTACTCACTGTTGGAGTAACATCAGATAACGTTGTAAGAATTTTGCCTCCACTCATTATCACTGAAAAAGAGATTGATGAAGGCATTGAGATCCTCACTCAATATTTAACTGAAAAATCTTTCAGTTAAGCGTAGCAGACCTGCTCGCTAGTTGTTGGCTGTACTGAAATTGCGGACAAATCAGTAGCTATAGCTACTTCATTCATACACTTTACCTTTTCCTGCTCTCTTATCAGTGTAAGTTCATTTATATCACTGAGTGAGTCAAGCTTTGTTGCATTATCAAATATCAACAATTGTAAGATACTTTTTGTAATATTGAAGAAAGCCGAATTGCCAAGCGATAATGTCATGTATAATAGGTTCTGCTGCATTGAACCGTTTCTCAAAACACATTTAGACAGTTCCTTGTATCTTCATAGCGTAAGGTATTAGAGCTAAAATATCTTACAGGAAGGGTGAAGCCGTCGTACAACTAATGCCAATAAGGCCGATTTGAAGATTTGCTCCCCTTCCAATTAGAGTTATAAAGACTGAACAGTATCTTTGGAATTATATCCCGTATTACAAGGTTGGTCTAAACTCTCAATTCGTTATAGTCCTAGAGGAAATTTTATGCAAGTCAATGCTATTTTAGGTGTAGACATTTCTAAAAAGAAACTTGATGCTTGTTTATTGATAGACAACAAAGAACGACATAAAGTTTTTCACAATAACAAGGAAGGTTTTGAAAAGCTTGGTGTAATAATCACGGAGCAGTCCTTATTCATCTGTGCCTAGAAGCGACTGGTTGTTACAGTGAAGATATAGTTATTTTTATGTATGACCTTGGACATAATGTAAGTGTGGTAAACCCTGCTCAAATCAAGGCTTTTGGCAAAAGTGAGCTACTCAGAAACAAAACAGATAAGTCAGATGCTGCCATGATTGCTAGGTTTTGTATTGCTAATAAACCTAATCTTTGGAAACCTGCTCCTACTGAAGTCAAGCGTTTAAGAGATCTCTATCGTTGTTTGCAAGCATTTAAAGACGACAAGTTACAACAGATGAATCGCTTGAAATATGAATTCCCGTTGTAAGCAAGCCATACTTGAAGTAGTTGCTACAATAGAAACAGAAATTTCTGCTATAGAAAAAGAGATTTGTGAGCATGTTAATAACCATTCACACCTAAAAAATATGATAGAAAACATCAAGACTGTAAAAGGTATAGGACATCTTACTGCTGTTGCTATCGTTGCAGAAATGCCATCTGTTGATAATTTTGATAATGCTAGACAATTTACAGCCTTTGCCGGTCTAAATCCTGAATATTACCAATCAGGTTCATCTGTCAGTAAAAAAAGTAGAATATGTAAAATAGGGTCGGAACGTATTCGCAAAACTCTTTATATGCCAGCTATAGTAGTCAAGAATCATAATTCTCACTTTCAAAAGTTTTGCCAACGTTTAGCAAGTAAAGGAAAATGTCCAATGGTAATAATTGTCGCATTAATGAGAAAATTAATGCATGTGGTTTTTGGTATTTTAAAAAATAATCAACCATTTAATGGTGATTTAGTGAAATAATCAGTTGAC
>NZ_QPIP01000081.1 GCF_003344345.1 Wolbachia endosymbiont of Cylisticus convexus
AAACAAGACTTGATCTGACACTTTAGAAAAGTAAGTTATAAAATAATAAAAGAAAGGAGTGTTAGATATGAGTACAATACAAGCAAAAATACTAAAACCAAAGTTAGGGTTATTAGAGCTAGCAAAACAATTAGGAAATGTATCTCAAGCGTATGGGCTACTCAAGAGATACGTTTTATCGATTCAAGGAATTATATGAAAATGGAGGAGAAGAAGCACTGCATGAGATAAGTAAGAAAAAATCACTTATGGCAAACAGAGTTTCCGAAGACATAGAAAGAGCAGATCGCAACAGAATTTCCAGCATATGGACAATAAAGAGCTGCAAATGAGCTGAGAAAAAGGGATTTCCGAAGGTGGTTGTATGGCTAAGAAACGATATTGAAACGTTCAAAAAAAGACTTAAAGCTCTTGAAGCGAAGGTTGCACAAGATGGCATAATTTTAACTGAAGAGCAACTTGCAGCTTTAGAGAAAGTGAAAGAACAAAGATGGTGAAATTGAAACACTGGTTACTTAGGTTCTCAAGACACTTATTATGTAGAAGGGTATAGGACCAGCAAACTTTTATTGATACCTATTCAAGGGTTGCTATGGCAAAGCTTTATACAGACAAAACTGCAATTACTGCTGCAGATCTTCTTAATGATAGAGTCATACCATTCTTTGATGGACAAAAGTACCATTATCCCGCATTTTGACTGATAGGGGTACGGAATACTGTGGCAAACCAGAAAATCACGCTTATCAGCTATATTTAGGAATTGAAAACATTGATCATTCAAGAACTAACCCCACAAACTAATGGCATATGTGAGAGGTTTCATAGAACTATGCAAGATGAGTGTTACAATATTATCTTTAGAAAGAAAATCTACAGTTCTTTGGAAGATTTGCAGATAGATGTTGATCATTGGTTGCGTTCTTACAATGAGACAAGACCTCATTCAGGTAAATATTGCTATGGCAAAACACCGATGCAGACTTTTCTTGATAGCAAACATATTGCTTTTCAGAAAAATATTAGTAACATTAAACAAGAGACTGATATTAGTTTTCAATTCTTCTGTCAGTTAATTCATGCCTGTCAGATTAAGTTGTGTCTAGTACATATCACCAAAATTAACAATTCCAAATTCACTTTCTGCCCATTTACCAGTTGAGGTGCTTATATTTCTTTTCATCATATATTCCATTTTTAGATCATAGATCTATTTATAATAGAAAGTTGAATTAGTAAAATAGCAGCTTTTTCTCCATTTATAGATTTATGGGTAATAGTAAGCCTTAGAAGTGGGGTTACGCTACTCCTTTCTATCTGCTTTCTTGGGCAATCCACTTTCAAATCTAACACACATCTCAGTGATTATAATATCCAATTTTTGATCATGTTGTTCTACAGGTAAATCTTTACAATATTGTTTCTCATAGGCTACACCTATAAATATTTTTCCAAGCGGCCGTAACTTTTTTATCATTGTATCATACCAACCACCGCCAAAACCTAATCTATTAAAATGATCATCAAAAGCAACAACAGGAGTAATGATTGTGTCGGGAATTACATCTTCATTTGTTTCGTTCCATCCCTCAAATCTTAGCAACTGATTTTTATCAGGAATTGCTACTTTATAACCTAAATAGAGCAAACGACACATCAAAGGGACAACATCTATTTCTCCATCCATTGGAATATAAACCGCAATTGTTTTACCTTTAACGTAACTTAAGTTCTGATTAAAGAGATTAATAAGGGAATTTGCCGCATAACTGGAATAACTTTCATCAATATCTTTTCTTATAGTTCTATATTGCTCTCTTATTTCCTTTTTGTGCTGTTTAATATCTTTGAACATGATCTATCCATTTCGCAGTAAGTTTTTCTTGTAAACTATTTTGCTTCAAGCGCTCACTTAAAAAATCAAAGTCAATAAATTCCATATCCTGGTCTTGATTACTGCAGCTATAAACAAAACTCCTTTCTCCTGTTTTCGCATTTATATGTTGCTGCACACACTGAGCGCAGATTTCTTTCATCATACACTGCATAGGAGAATTAACTGATGATATTGCTATGTGGCCTGATTTCAGATATGGCTTTAAAATTGTTTTTCTAGCTTCATTCACAGCTTTCATCATTTTATCAGAACCAATAGTGATAATTTTATCTATGGCGTTCAAATTAATACCTAATCTTCCTTGTTGATAAGAGACTATTGCATCAACTATATTACCATGAAAGGATTTATCTTGATCTCTACTTGTTTCTATCAATCCTTCTTCACATGCCCAAACTACCGCATTTGATGCACGCTCTATCAGTGCTCGTTTAAATACATCACTTAACTTCTTATAGCCAGCGAAATACAAAACCTTATTATTATTTTCAAGACACGCTTTCCCTATCGAAAATAATACTGCATTTCCAACTCCACCACCAATTAGCATTATATTCTTCATGTGCTATTTTAACTATATTTGTTCAAATTTTTTGAAATTTTATAGAACAAAGTAATTTCCGCATACAAAGACAGAGACAAGGACACTCTCTGACTTCAACTAATGCCGGTAACTGACAGCTGAATTTTTACGCATATCATCTAATAACAAGTTGCTTTGTATCATAATTTTTTGTTGGTACATCTGCCGTTTAATTGCTTCTATATCCGCTACATTACTCTTGATATCACACAATATCATCAACTTTGCAGTGCCATTTTCTCTCAATTCTACTATCTCATTCACACTTGTTTTACTAAATAAAATCTGTAAATCAGGATTTAAATCTCGCATTTTTATTTCAAACTCTTTTGCGTTTGGCAGCTTAAAATTATCTGCCAATTTATCAAAATTTAAACAATTAACTTTTTGCTCCTTGAGATTATCCAATAAACTTTCTGAACCTTCAACCACAATCTGTTTTAATTTTAAAGTGCTTTCCAGCAGCGTATAACTAAGCTGTACTTTATCTATGACTTTTATAACGGAGTAACCTCCGCTGAAACTAACCGGACCTGCTATATCGCCGGTTTCTAGTCTTTCTAAAACGCTCTTAAGTTTATCTTTGAGCTGACTTAAATTAACTGTTGCTTTACGTATCTTTATTGAAGATTCTGGGTTATTACTATTACGTAATTTTTTTACTAGATCTTCAGCTATACCATAAACGTCCTTGCCTTTTTGATCAGGAATTATAAACTCTTGGAACGTGATAAGATAATCCGGCTTTTCTGTTTGCCTTTTTACATCATCTACTTCTTTATCGCTTATATTAATAAATGGCACAATTCTTACTTCAATAATTTTGCTCCGTAGTAACTCACATTTCATTTGTTTTCTTAAAATACTAAGATCTATATTATGCTTCTCTATGTATTGATCAACTTCATTAGCCTTAAGTTTAAAACTTTGGGTTAAAAATAACATGATAGCATTATCTAACTCCTCGTTGCTCAATTTTATATTCAGCCTCTGCGCTTCATTGACAATGATGATTTCGTCTATTAGCTGCCTCAGAATTTGAGGCTTTGCTTCTTTTTGATTAACACTCTGAGTGCCAAACAATGAATTTATAAAGTTGATGCGTTTTTCGATATCTAAATTTGAAATTGCTTCACCATTTACATCTGCAACAATTTCAATCTCAGTTGCAAGCAACCTAAGTGACAACATTATTAATAGTAAAATTAATATTTTATGCATATAAGGCTATTCAGCTAATAACTAATTCTATAATAAATGCTGAGTGAATGCTAGCTAACTTTTTAATAGTTAAAGAAGGAAAGAAAATCACTGCAATAAATACCTAAATAGTAGTATACGGAGCAAAGGGTACTAAAAAAAACTTCTTCTCACGACTGTTATGTAAAATAGGTAAAAGTAGCTATATTCCTTTTTTCTGATAAATACAGGAAATAGGCTTTTTTGGCTACAACTGAGGAGGGCAAATTACATTTATTTGTTGCTATTGATAGGACATCCAAATTTACCTATGTTGAATTACATAACAGTGCTACAAAACCCATAGCTGCTAAGTTTTTACATAATTTGATTAGAATTTTACCGTATAAAATCCATACTGTTCTGACAGATAACGGCATACAATTTACCAATCAGACTCGTCATAAGTATGCTTTCAAGCACATATTTGATAGAGTTTGTGAAGAAAATGATATTGAACATCGTCTAACAAAAGTTAGCCATCCTTGGACAAATGGACAAGTTGAACGTATGAACAAAACACTAAAAAATGCCACTGTTAAGAAGTATTACTACCGATCTCATCAGCAACTCAAAGAGCACCTTTATGATTTTGTTATAATTATGCTAAAAGACTAAAAACTCTCAAAGGCCTTACTCCTTATGAATTTATATGTTACCAGTGGACAAAATCCTCACCATTACACTCTGGGACCATACATACATTTTTCAATTGAATAAAAATACAAAATTATGAACAAGAGTTGTAATGAGACTAAATTCAAAAAATTTTAAAAAACATAGTTGATTTGTAGAGTTGTCAAATCTAGAACAAGGCAAAGATCCAGGAACAGAGGAGCTGGCGCTGAAAGCAAGATTTGAGGCAAGAATTGTGATTGATAGCACAATAGAAAATGCAGCTATTATTATCAGAACATTAGCAGCAGAAGTAGCAAGAGTAGTAAATAAAAATACTTGGAACGTGAAAAATGTTTCACCAGGAGAATTTATATCAGGAGGAGATGATTTTAGGCCGGAATTGGATGCGTATTTAGTATGGTTGGTTGAATGGGTTCACGAGCTGCATTTGGGAGAATCATTCTGGTTAGAGGAAAAAATTAAGCCACATACCATAAACGTGAAATGTTAGACCATAATTTTGCGATTGCAGAGCTGAGTAGGAAGTTAGCGAACATTATGCGTATAGGTCTAGTTAAAGAAGTAGACTATGAAAAGGCAAGAGTGCGGGTAAAGGTAGGAGAATTTATAACCGATTGGCTTCCATGGGTAACGGCAAGAGCAGGAGAAGATAGAAGTTGGTTTGCGCCGAATATTGATGAGCAAGTAATAGTATTATCGCCATTTGGGGAATTATCTTTGGGGGTAGTATTACCAGCAATATATCAGGAAAAGTATCGTCATCCGGAAAGCAAAAAAGAAGTAAGTAGTGTAGTATTTAAAGATGGAACAAAGTTATCGTACGATAAGGAGAATCATCATCTTGAGATTGAAGTAGTAGATAAAATAACGTTGAAAGTTGGGGAATCAAGTATAAAAATGACAAAAAAGGGAATAAAACTTAAGGGCAGGAGAATAGATCTAAACTAGTATATGGGTAAAGCAATCGTTTGTGTAGGAGATTATTGCAGTGGAATACCAGCCCATGTTTGTATGAGTGGAAGTAGCGATGTTTTTGAGAAAGGAAGATCTATGTGTCGAAAAGGAGATATCTTAACTCTAGGTGAGAAACTAACGCAAGGATCAAACAGCGTATTTGTGAACGGTATGGGAGTAACGAGAACAGGAGACTTGGTATCGTGTGGTTTTAAAGCGATAAGTGGTAGTAGTAATGTTTTTTCAGGATAAAAATAAACCATCTGCTATACTTACCAAAAGTAAAGTTATGAATATGGATATAACTACTAGCCTATTAGGAGACATTAGTAATTTAATAGATAGAGCAAAGAATCACTCTTTCTGTTCAATTCAACTCTACTCTAGTATTGCTAAACTGGGAAATTGGCTCCAGAATTGATCAAGATATCCTAAAGCACAAACGTGCAGATTATGGGAAGCAAATCATCTCCCAACTTGCAAAAGAACTTCAGATTAAATATGGGCGTGGGTTTGATAGAGCGTCATTATTTCGTATGGTGCAATTTTCTAAGTTCTTTCCTGATCAAGAAATTGTCGCGACACTGTCACAACAATTGAGTTGGTCACATTTTGTAGAAATTATTGCAATTTCTGATGAGCTGAAGCGTAATTATTATATAGAAATGTGTCGTATTGAAAGGTGGAGTGTTAGAGCACTACGTAGTAAAATCGATACTATGTTGTATAGCGCTAACAAAAAAACCTGAAGAGTTTATAAGAAGGAGTATAAAAAATTTACGTGAAGAAAATATGTTAGCAACAGAATTCATTTTTCATGACCCATACTTCCTTAGCTTCATGGAATTGCCATCAAGTTATAGTGAGACTGATCTAGAAAATACAATCTTGGATGAATTGACAAAATTTTTACAAGAGTTTGGGAGTGATTTTTGTTTTGTAACACGTCAAAAAAGGATGAGTACTAAAACAACTGACAGGTATTTGGACCTGCTATTTTTTCACAGAGGATTAAAACGTCTTATAGCAATAGAACTAAAAATAGGTCGCTTTGAACCAGCTTATAAAGGACAGATGGAATGGTATTTAAATTGGTTAGATAAAAATGAACGAAAAGCAGGTGAAGAAAAACCGTTAGGGATTATTTTATGTGCTGATAAGGATCAAGAGGATATAGAATATCTTGAACTCGAAGGCTCTAATATTCATGTTGCACAGACAGCTTCCTTCTAAAGAAATTCTTGAAAAGAAGTTGAGAAAGGCTATTTCTATAGCACGTGAAAAACATGCAAGTATTAAGTCAGAGCCATGAAAAATATATGAGAGATACCGTCTTGCGAGTCAACAAAAAATTGCATCATAAAATCAAATGTTGATTTTAAAGTACTAAACCTTCAGTCAGCTTCCTAGTCCTATAGTTGTTGATATGATCTGGATCAAAAGCCTTTCTTGAACTTAAAACACCAAAAACTATATGGAGTAACTTACGCATTGCAGCTCCTACAATGGCCATATTATGCTTGCCTTTCTCTTTTAACCTTTCGCAAAAAGTCATAATAATAGGATTGTGATTCTTAGCTACTATAGCAGGAAAGTAAATTGCCTTACATAATGTTCGTGAACCGGTTTTGCTTAATCTGGGCTTGGCATGTACAGATGAGCCTGATGTTATATTTCGTGGTATAGTTCCAGCGTATGCTGCCAATTGCCTGGCATTTATAAAAGCTTTTATGTCAGGAATTTCAGCTAAAATAGCTATTGCTGATTCCTCTCCTATGCCTGGAATAGTCAATAAGAGTTGAAAATCTTCCAACAATTCTTTATGTTGTTTTAATAGTTCACGTATGGAGTTTCTTATTATTTTTATTTCTTGTTCTATGTTCATTGCAAGGTTTTCCCAAGCGTTTGCGACTTCTTTAGGCAGTCTCTCTTTCTTTTCTAAATGATTATTTACTAATACTAATTCATCTTTTAATGCAGCTAAACAACGATAAAGATGCTTTAATTTTTTCTTTTCAGAAGAAGGTGGTGTCCAACGGGAAGGTTCCTGTCTTTGGCAATAATCTGCAATAATCTCTGCATCAGTCTGGTCATTCTTTTGTCGTACAAGCTTACTCCTTGCATAGCATTTTATGCAATAAGGATTTACAACACTAACAAAATGTCCAGCATTGTGTAGAAATTCAGCAAGAGCTTCACCATAACAACCTGTAGATTCCATACAGGCTTTTACTTCTTCTACATTATGTTTTTGCAAAAAGCCCAGTAAACCTTGAAATCCTGAATCCTCGTTTTTAAAACTCCTTTTCCTAGTTTCACGTTTCCCTTTTTTACTGATGAATGAAAGAAAAACATCAAAGCGTTCTTTTGAAATATCTATACCCAGAAAGTTGTTGATCATATATAACCCCATACGTTACCATTTAAAACGAAAAGTAAGGCTAACCTTGTGAATACAGAATTAGAACCATTTAGGTCTTTCTACGATACCGTTCAGCCTCTACTTTTGAGGAGGGAACTCTTAACTCTCATACAGATTTTATATCTAGGAATGAACACAAAATTTTTCCCTTCTCCACCTAATGCTCAAGCTTAAAACATTAGATGCTTTTTTCAAGATACAAGGAATGG
>NZ_QPIP01000082.1 GCF_003344345.1 Wolbachia endosymbiont of Cylisticus convexus
ACCACCTTCTCTTATCGCAAAACGCAACCCCTTATCCATTGCTATTGGTGCTTGCAATTCTACTTCTACACTCACATTATCTCCTGGCATTACCATCTCCTTCCCATCTAGCAATTTTATGCTCCCAGTTACATCCGTTGTCCTTAAATAAAACTGTGGCTGGTAATTCGCAAAAAATGGTGTATGCCTTCCTCCTTCTTCTTTCTTCAATATATATACCTCCGCGTTAAATTTCTTATGCGGCGTTATTGTCCCCGATTTTGCTAATACTTGCCCTCTTTCCACCTCCTCTCTCTTTGTCCCCCTTAGTAATATCCCCACATTCAGCCCCGCACTCCCCTTATTCAGCAACTTCTTAAACATTTCTACACCAGTACATATCGTCTTTTGCGTCGCTTTTAGACCTATTATCTCTATCTCATCACCTGTTTTTATCTCTCCCTTTTCTATCCTTCCCGTTACTACCGTCCCACGCCCCGATATCGAAAATACATCTTCGATTGGCAATAAAAATGGTAAATCTACAGGCCTTGATGGAACCTCCACATATTCATCTAATTTTCCCATCAATTTGTCTATTGATTTCTTTCCATATTCACTGCTATCATCCTCCAGCGCCTTGAGTGCTGAACCAACTATCACAGGTACTTCATCCCCCGGAAATCCGTACTTGCTCAGCAACTCTCTCACTTCCATTTCCACTAAATCTATCATATCAGCATCAGCAACATCAGCTTTATTTATGTATACCACGATATATCCAACACCCACCTGCTTTGCCAGCAATATATGCTCTCTCGTTTGTGGCATTGGCCCATCAACCCCCGACACCACCAATATTGCTGCATCCATCTGTGCTGCACCTACTATCATATTCTTTACATAATCAGCATGCCCAGGACAATCAACGTGTGCATAATGCCTTTTTTCCGTCTGATATTCAACATGCGCTGTTGCTATTGTTATTCCCCTCTTTCTTTCTTCTGGCGCTTTATCTATTTGATCATATGCTATAAAGTTCCCGTAATGTTTTGTTATTGCCGCTGTTAACGTTGTCTTTCCATGATCCACATGTCCTATCGTTCCCACATTTACATGCGGCTTGTCAAATGCTTCTACTACTGCTGTCATAATTACTACCCTTTAATTATACTTTAACTCATCAACTACATATTGTGGCACTTGTTCATAACAAGAAAAATGCATACTATATTGAGCTCTTCCTTGAGAGATAGAACGCAAAATATTTATATAACCAAACATATTTGCAAGAGGTACAAAAGCAAGAATTATAGTACTACTATTATGCGTTTCCATACTCAAAACTTGCCCCCTTCTGCTATTTACATCACCCATTATATCACCCATATACTCTTCAGGTGTAATGATTTCAACCTTCATTATAGGCTCTAACATTTTTGGACCAGCTTTATTCGCCATCTCTTTAAAAGCACCTTTAGCAGCAAGTTCAAAAGCTAAAGGACTAGAATCAACCTCATGAAAAGCACCATCAAGAAGAATAGCCTTAAAATCAATCAATGGAAAGCCAGAAATGATACCACCTTCTTTTATCAATTCCAAACCATTTTGTACACCAGGAATATATTCCTTTGGAATTGCACCGCCTACAATTTTACTTTCAAATTGAAACCCAGAACCAGGCTCAAGAGGTTCAAATTTTATTTTAACCTTAGCAAACTGACCAGCACCACCTGATTGTTTTTTATGAGTGTAATCAATTTCAACAGATTTAGTGATAGTTTCACGATATGCAACTTGAGGTGCACCAACATTAACACCAATATTGAATTCACGCCTTAGCCTATCTATAATAATTTCAAGATGTAATTCACCCATACCTTTCAGTATAGTCTGACCGCTTTCCGCATTCACTAATATCCTTAAAGAAGGATCTTCCGCAACTAATCTATTCAAAGCAACACCTAATTTTTCCTGATCTGAAGTAGTTTTAGGTTCTATAGCAATTTCAATAACAGGCTCAGGAAATTCCATACGCTCCAATAATATAGGAAAATCAACAGAACATAAAGTATCCCCGGTGGTTGTTTTCTTTAATCCAACCAAGGCAACTATATCACCAACTTTAGCTTCGTTTATATCTTCTCTGTTATTTGCATGCATAAGCAGCATTCTACCAATCCCTTCAGTCTCATTTTTCCCTGCATTTAACACGATAGATTTAGATCTCAATTTACCAGAATAAATACGAATAAATGTCAAACTGCCTACAAATTTATCTGTCATCACTTTAAATGCAAGAGCAACGAATTTCTCCTTTTCTAAAGGTTTGATCTCAATTTTCTTTTCTGAATCTTTAGGATCAGTTCCAACAATTACATCAACATCAATAGGAGAAGGTAAAAAATCAACCACACCATCTAAAAGTGGTTGCACGCCTTTATTTTTAAAAGCTGATCCACATAATACAGGGACAAATTTTCCTTTAATGGCCCCACTTCTCACACATTTTTTCAATAAATCAACCGGCAGATCATTAGATTCAAAGTAAGTATTCATCGCCTCATCATCCATCTCAGCTGCAGCATCTAATAAAAAATTTCGATATTCTTGAGCCTTATCAAACAAATCAGAAGGAACATCTTCATAAGAAAATTTAGCGCCTAACGTTTCTTCTTGCCATATAATGGCTTTCATAGAAATGAGATCGATTATACCTTTAAAATCTTTCTCACTTCCTATTGGTAACTGAATAACTAAAGGTGCTGCACCAAGCTTCGTTTTTATCATATTGACACATCGATAAAAATTTGCCCCTATTCTATCCATTTTATTAACAAAGCAGATACGAGGAACATTATATTTATCAGCTTGACGCCAAACTGTCTCAGATTGGGGCTCAACTCCAGCAACTCCATCAAATACAGCAACTGCACCATCTAAAACCCTTAAAGATCTCTCAACTTCAATAGTAAAATCAACATGACCAGGAGTATCTATTATATTAATCCTATAATCATTCCAAAAACATGTTGTTGCAGCAGAGGTAATTGTAATACCACGCTCTTTCTCCTGCTCCATCCAATCCATAGAAGCTGCACCATCGTGCACTTCACCAATTCTATTTTGTTTACCAGTATAAAATAAAATACGCTCTGTTGTGGTAGTCTTACCAGCATCTATATGAGCCATTATCCCTATATTTCTATACCTAGATATTAAAATTTCCATATTACAATCAATCAGCTAAAATTAAAAACGAAGATAAGAAAATGCCTTATTAGCTTCAGCCATTTTATATTTTTCTTCGCACATCTTAAACGCACCACCGCATTTATTATAAGCATCTAGTATTTCAGATTGCAGACAATCAACAGTAGTTTTGCCACTCTTTTTTCGAGTAGCAGAAGCTGCTCTAGCAATCCACCTCAATGCTAAAGAAATCGCCCTCTCTTGCCGAACTTCAACAGGCACTTGATAAGTTGCACCACCAATACGTCGAGAACGCACTTCTATAGAAGGGGTAACATTTTCTACTGCTGTTTCAAAAATTGACAAAGCACCTTTGCCTATTTTCTTTTCAACTAAAGATAAAGCACTATAAGCAATTTTTTCTGCAATAGATTTTTTACCACATTTCATAATTGTGTTAATAAAACGCATAAGCAAGACACTGCCATAACGAGAATCAGGACTTGTTCTTTTTTTTGCTTTATTACGACGAGCCATAAATTTTAACCAGATTTCTTTACACCATATTTTGAACGAGCTTTCTTTCGATTTTGCACACCACGCAGATCAAGAGCACCTCTTATTATGTGATAACGCACACCTGGCAAATCTTTAACCCGCCCACCACGTATTAAAACAACAGAATGCTCTTGTAAATTATGACCTTCACCAGGTATATAAGCCGTCACTTCACCATATCCACTAATTTTTACTCTAGCTACCTTGCGTAGCGCTGAATTAGGCTTTCTAGGAGTTGTGGTATATACTTTAGTACAAACACCCCTCCTTTGAGGATTGCATTCTCCTAAAGCTGGTACCTTTTTCTTGCAGATCAATCTTGATCTACCTTTAGATATCAATTGATTTATCGTAGGCATATGTTATAAACTCAAAGCTCTCAAAATAACTAAGTCTCTAGTTATAAAATAATAAACCTCAATAGTCAATATAAAAATAAACATTATCACTCTAATAATCTCAGCCTAACTGCTTTGAAAGCTACTGATAGTCATATGCCAAAGCGCAGATTAGCTCGAATATCAAAAAATTATCGCTTCACTTGCTATAGCTAAATTAGTATGGATATAGTGTGAAGGCTACCACAGAATATGCAAAGAATATTGCTTATAACAGAACCAAGAGCTTCTCACATTAACACCAATTGAACTAACCAGGTTACTTAGTAAATCCAGATGATTTTTACAATCCTACGCTTGACACTGGGATTGAGTACAGCTATCCTAAGTTCAAAGTTTTACACTTAATTTTGCTGTTCTTAGCTAAAAGGAACACATTTTTAGAATAATGAAAACAATCAACGCTTTAATTCAGGAAGGATCGAAGCTACTATCGTCACATAGAATTGAATCATCACATTTGGATTGTGAAATCATCATGCAGCATGTACTTGGAGTAGAAAGATCATTCATAATCATGAATCACACCAATCATGTACCAAGAAACAAAGAACTTTTATTCTGGGAATTAACAAAAAAAAGAGTAGAAAAATATCCAATATCGCAAATAATAGGTAATCGTGAATTCTGGAGTAAAAATTTTATAGTTAACCAACATGTTCTAGATCCAAGGCCAGATAGTGAAACAGTAATCTCGACAGTATTAAAATATTACCCGAATAAGAAGCAAAAAATAAAAATTGCAGATTTTGGCACAGGCACAGGTTGTTTGTTGATCTCCGTGCTTAGTGAGTATGAATATGCTATTGGAGTTGGTTTTGAAAAAAGCCTGGAAGCATACAAAATTGCCTACCAGAACACAAAGAAACATAATCTTCTCAGCAGAGCTAAAATATTTCCAAATTCGTGGACAGAATGTAGAGGCTTATTTGATCTCATAATAAGCAATCCCCCATACATTAAAAGAAGTAAATTAAAAGATCTGCAAGCTGAAGTGCAAAAGGAGCCAAGAATTGCTCTTGATGGAGGTATTGACGGATTGAACTGTTACTTGAGTATTTTTCCAATATTGAGAAAGTGCCTTAAAAAAGATGGGTTTGCGATACTGGAAATAGGCGAAGATCAAAGCAATATTGACAAAATAATACCCTCGTATGGACTAGCTTTTCAAGAATACATATATGATTTGGCTGGAATGAAAAGATGCATTGTTGTAAAGCAAGGTAAAGAATATGACTAGCAGAATGCTAACTTTTTAAACCGTAGGAACAAAAACTCCTTTACAAATTTCGTTAGTTCACTTATCATGACAATAAGAGTATTTATCCTTGTTTTTAATCTCTGCAGATTTAATAACAAAATTCAGTAAAAAACTCAGGTATATATTGGCAAATTACATAAAAATTATAGCGGCTGCATGTCTTTTTTATTTTTTCTACATTCAGCCAAAACGCGCTTTAAATAAGCGTTAGCACATTATTACAACGCCAGTTTAAATTATTATAGGGTCAAACTCACTACGTGGGGATTCTTTTGCCTTTTTTGCAATTAGTAAATTTATTAATATTTATAGTTAGAGTAATTTAAGAGAGCTAGCGTGTGACACTGGGATGGCTTTGTTGCATCGCTCTTTGGATAGTAGATAATGTATAATAAATTCATGAAGCTATCTCAAATTTAGCGACGCCAATTTCAATAAATTTATTGAGTAAGTAGCATTTTATTAGCAATTCTTTTTCACGATTTACTTCGGATTTATTTCTAAAGCTAAACCCAAATGTTTGTTTTAGTCGCGAAAAAAAAACCTCAATATATGACCTCTTTCCATAATTTACTTTTTCTTTCCACTTCTTCATACCATCTTCATTATGTAATTTGATTAACCTAATAGCAGTGTTCCTATCAGACATGTAGTCTATTTTTAAATGCTCTGCTGCACAGGTTTTTGGTAGAATTTTTGCTTTTATATTATATTCTTTGCATAATTTATAAAGCTTATGCCTATCGTACGCCCTATCGGCATATAGTACTTTTACGACATGCTGAAAATCAACTTTTTTTAGCAGATCACAAGTGATCAGAGTAGACACCGTTACTGTATTTTACAGCTATGGCGTTTTTGCTATTTATATTCAACATTACATGCAATTTTCTTGTCTGTTCATAGCTGCGATACTTTCTATCTTTACTATTTTCCTTACTGTGACCAGGGGTATTATTATAAATACTGATACTTGTACTGTCTATGGCAATTTCAATATCTTCCATATTGTTTTTGTCAACTCTGCAATCATTGATCTTAATATTGAGTTTTTTAAACCTTCTTGAAGCCTGCGAATAGCTAATGACTGCTAAGCCTTTTCCTACTTGCTGCAAATATCCTTTTATAAACCCTACCGTTTGTCTTAAGCCAATTCTAAAGAGACTAGCGACTATATGCACTAAAATCACAACTTTATCACTGTAAATATTGTTGCCACCGAACACTTTTGGACCATGTTCGTACCAATTTTCTATTAATAAAATGAAAAATATTTCCTCTTTCTTGGAGAAATTTGTTATATTCATTGCAGTTACTGACTTTCATTTGCTGTGGCATATTTTTTCTTCAATGGTTAAATGGCTATTCTATAATGAATTTTGTCAGTAACTGCCAGTTCTTTTCTCTTGAGTGATGCAACAAAGCCA
>NZ_QPIP01000083.1 GCF_003344345.1 Wolbachia endosymbiont of Cylisticus convexus
GTTCTCTCCACATCTACTTCAAGTCCTGTAGTTAGAACATTGCTACGTATGTTTAAATCCCCCACTGAATAAATTGACCATAGTTGTGTACATAATTTGATGCAAGCATACCTTGACTAACTTGTGTTCTGGAATACAGGTAAGATGATGTGTAAAGTAATATTGCAACTGTTTTTCCTGCTGGAATCTCCACATTACCAGATCCAGCTAATTTGCTATCAGAACTCGTGTATTGGTAAACATTTTTCCATATTATTCTTGAAATTCTTGATTTATTAGAATTGGTATTATCTGGTGTTCCCACAAATAATCCTGCACCTCCATACTCCGTACTCGAATACGATGATCCAACAAATTCTATTGCTTTATTTATGTTCACATTGGTTGTATTTTTTACAAATACTACTCCAAGTGCAGCATATGGGTAATAGTATATCTCATCATAACTACCCGAAAAGCTTTTTGTGCATAACTCTCCGTAAATAAATGTTCCCTTGCTTCCCTCTATAAAACTTAGTTGTCTTGGCCGATAAAAACTAACATAGCTTGTATCATATGTGTGAGTACCTGCTAGTAGTTGTAGCATATAGTCTGTTTTACTACTCAACTGACCAAGCTCTGTCGTAAAAGTTCCGTGGCCAAAGTAATTATTTTTTCTGCCAAGTACACCAAATAAGAAAGGTAATGACCCTGGTTCAACCATGTTGCGCTTTCTTATTTCATTTATAAGAGACGCTTTTAACTGTTCATCCCGAGTTTTTACCTCATTTATCAGGGATGTTTTTAATTGGTTATCACGAGTTTCTATTTCCCTAATAATTGATGAGCCAGATGGTACATTATTAACAGCACGAAAATCTTCTACTAAACCTTTAAGACCATCTTTATGACTGTTACTAATGCTATTTATTGCTGCAATATTTGCATTCTTTCTCGTATCAAGTAGCGATATATGTGAATCTGATGATGCTTTTAAAGTATTTAAGGAATTATCCCTAAGCTTATTGATCTCATTTACAGACTTTGTCTTTGCTTCAGTTATTGTCGATATTGAATTTTCCTTATTGGTGTTTATGTCATTCAAATGTGATCTTGCAGCGTTTAGAAGTTCTTTCAACTTTTCATCTGTCATGTATACAATTTCAGAAACCGCACTTTTGTCGACTATTAATTCCAATGCTTTAGCAAGATATGCTAGTTGATCTGGTGTACTATTTACCGCTAAATCCTTAAGCCTTCCTTGTAGTGCATCAATTATTTCTTTTACTTTAGTCATTTGCACAATATCAGAAATAGCTTTTTTATCTATTATCAATTCCAGCGATTTTGCAAGATATGCCAATTGATCAGCTGTGCTGCTTGCTGCTAAATCCTTTATCCTTTGGTATATTGCTTCCTTCATTTCCAAAAATTTAAAAAAGTTTCAAAGTTAAACCGCTCAAAATTACTCTTAAGTTGATTGTGTTTATTTTCTCTCTCACTCATATCTTCATCTATTTTTTCTATAGCTCTTCGAATACGTACTACATCTTCTACCGCAATATTCTCTGGATGTGGTAGTAGATATTCTCGTTTGGTTTGGTCAATATTCATTATGTTACTATTACTCTGAGATTTTTGACTTTTGGTCGATAGACAACCGTTCCACTTAAAACTAATTTTATCCTTGTCTCATTACCATTAAAATTTGATAACACATGAGTTCTCTCCACCCAATTTTCTCCAATTGGTTTTCCTGATGTTAAATTTACTAATTGCCAATCCACATTTTTTTGCACATATGCTTTTACATCTGCAGTGCCAGGTATTAGCGCATCATATGTTATGGTGATCTTGGTGTTAGCTCCTGCTGTAATACTCCTAGTTATATAATTTCCAGATTCTGAAAGATTACCCATAACTAGCTGTAACCCAGGATATATCACTGGACTTTTTTCTCGCCCTCCTTTTAGGCTTGCTTTTACCGTTAGCTCTCCAGATAATCTTTTACGCAGTGCGAGCGGTAAGTTATCAGACAAAAAGTTTTCTCTTCCCTCTTCATTTGTTAAGATAAATTCTACATTGGTATCAAATGCTACTTTTTCGACGTTCGTCAAAACAATTAAATCTGATACATTATTTACAGTAACTTTGCCCAGATCAACAACATGAGAAACTTCACTAAATTTTGCAGCTAGTAGTCGAAACGTTAAATCTAAATTTTGATGTGGAGTCCAGGTGCTTGCATTGCTTGATGACAGTAATACTCCTACTTGATATGGCTGACTCGTTACCCAGCGGCTATTTACTGCATCATATTTGCCAAGTTCTGCTATTTTTACTGCAGTATCTGCATCATCAGTGAGTAGCACTATTGCATACTCTTGTCCTGCATGGCAAAACACTGGCGACCATTCTATACGTGTTGCTGTGCCATCTACTTTTATATCTTTCGGCTCAATATAACTTTCAGCAATGACAGTTTGCGAGGGCATTCCCACTGCTGTTTCTCTAATTTGCACAACAACACGTTTTTTGCCTTTATTTACAAACCATAGCTCCACGCCTCCTATGTGCCTACTCTCATTTAAAGTAAATGTTTGTGCTAAAGGATCTTGCTGCTATAACTCTTCTTCTTTCTTCTATGGTAATAGTTTTTTTACCAGTATACGTTGCTTCTCCATAGCTTCCTTTATCACCGTAAAACTGTACTACCTGCTGGAATATTTGCTGGTATTTTTATCTTTCCACTTATTCGTCCTTGGTTGTTAGCTGTTATCATACTTTTTATGCCATAGATTGAATGCTCATACCGTCAAATTTTATCTCCTTAAGCTTTTCACTTGGCTCAAAACCTTCAATTTCAAAATCTTGTATTGCCTCTCGCATAAACTCTTCCTCTTTTGTACTACTGGATAAAAGTTCAGAAACTTCAGAAGTAGTAAATTCTCTGGTTACTGGACTTTTCCAGTTTGTTCTGACTTCTGTCCAGTGATCCATATTTTTGTTAATCGTAACTTTTGCAGGTATCGGATCAAATGCCTGATAAGGATTTATCTTCATCTCTTTAGTTTGCAAAAGCTGCTCAAGTACCGGCTCAAGTTCATATGGCAATAAATAAGGTTTTTTCCCCTTCTCAACATCAATAATTTCTACGTCTATCGGTAAAATTAGTTCCTTGTTTACTATCGCTGCAAACTGAACAATTCCTTGATCACGCATATCATCATCAAAGAATGGGTCAACAAATACTCCTTTTTTGATGGTAGGTTCTCTTGAATTTGCATCACTGCGTAAACGTTCCTGTGCAACCAGCGCATAAAGATCATTTATTCCTTTTTTCATTGCTTCAAGCTCATTCATCGGTACAGCATGAATAGCATTATTCACTATTTTTACCCCTTCGCCTTTTTTCCACGTCTGATGAATGTAGCAGAGCAAAAGTTGTCCGCTAGGTGCTTTAGGCATCGATGGTCGCCAAGGGTGAGCTATGCCTTTTATCCTTCTTATTGCGCCTTTTGCATCTATAGTAATTAAATCAAAGCGGGGCATTTTCCAGGTGTAATCAATCAGAATCAAGCTGTTATCAACTGCTCCTTTTACTTTACACCCCTCTTCACTTATATCTTCAGGAATTACATGAGTGCGGCAGCGGTAAGTTATTTGATAACTACTTCCAGGAGCTGGTTCTTTACCTGGTAATGACCAATCAACGTTTCCTGCATTTAACTTATAGTCTATACTATTTTCATAAATAACATTGCCTTGTTTAACTTGAATGATCTCAAGTACTGCAGAGTCAGGTATTGGATCAACAGCTCCTGAGTATGAACCGTGAGTAACAGTAATGGTTTTTTGAACAGTTATATCTACTTTTTTAATTTCACTGATTGGAAAATCATTAACTTTAAGTTCCATTACTCTTTGGCTATTTGGCTGAAAAGTGTGTGGTTCTGATTCAACTGATTTTATATTCGGATCTTGATCAAAAGAAACACGAATACTGTGAGGTAACTCAATCTCATAGCCATCAACATGAGCTTTGCCCTCATTAATCACAAATATTTTTTTTCCTCCTTCTCCCTCTTCCTTTTGCAAGAACATTACTTCAAGACCATTTACGACATAGGAACCATTGGCTTCTTTGTCATAACGAGCAAGCGCAGTAGTTACTATATTTGCTTGTGGTGGCGGTGAATGTTCTATTAATACTCCATTTTCAATGTTATAAATTGGATAAAATTCTCCATTTACAGAAAAAGGGGAAGAAACACCTTCAGATTGATAACCCCAAATGGTAGAAACTTTAAGTCTTGCTGCTCCTACTTCCTGATAATTTCTTGTACCAACAGCAGGATCACGAAGATTTTCATCCTCAAGCTCTGTAATAGTAGATTCTAGATAATAAACACCTATACGAACTGTGGTACTCAGTGGAATAATAAATTCTTCTTTTTCGACTTTTCTCACTGCTCCACGAAGATAGATTTTTCCTGATTCAAGCGTAACTTTACCAGTTTCTCTATCTATAATACAATTGCTTCCTATTATAACATCACCATCACGAAATATTGCATCGCCTATACCTTTAAGCTTAGAGAGAGCATACTCCTGAGTCTCGTTTAATTCTGCAGATTGCAAACCTCTTCCAGCAAGAAATAAGCTTTTTTCGTATTCTTTGTCAGGATTAAAGCGGTTATAATAACTATTTAAGGTCATTTTGTTTCAAAAAGTTACAACAAATGAAAAAGTTTCCCGAGTTGCAGCAGTTCTGATAAGTGGTACGGTGTGTTCTAAAACTAACAAGATTCCCGGATTTTCTATATCTTGTGGTTCAAAATATCTCTGTCCAGGAGGCAATTTTTCTACCACCTTTGTACCAACCATAACTCCAAGCTCTCTTATTACTTGATTTGCAGCATCGTTGAAATCGAAGTTAAATTTAAGATATAAGTTATTAGTTGGTACATTAGAAGGGTTAAACCTCCCTGTTGAAGTCAAAAGCTCTCCATTCTCATCACCTGTGCAGAAGAGAACCTCATCGGCAGTACGTCTACCAAGCTCATTGAGCAGTTTTTGAGATGTAATGGACTCGTGGT
>NZ_QPIP01000084.1 GCF_003344345.1 Wolbachia endosymbiont of Cylisticus convexus
ACCTGCCGCAAGAGATTGATGAAGCAGTGAGTTATCAAGATAAACTTAAGGATGATTACGAAGAGGTTATAAAAGAATATGTTATAGATTTTACTGGGTCTGTTAATATTACACATAATCAAGACGATACTTTAACTTCGGTGGGGCAACGTGTAGGAGTAGTGATATTAGAAAATGTTACTCCAGATCGAATTAGGGTTTCCAGTAGTGATACAGATTTGGTGTTTTTCGATGAAGTATCTAACCATGTAATCAATATAAAAAATTGGAATAATTCTGAATCTTATAGAATTTCTACATTGGAATTCGATTCAGGATTAGAACCAATAATAATTCGAAGATTAGATAAGTTTAGTTTGTCCAATGTAGCAGAAATACAAAACCTAATTAATAAAGCTTCGGAAATTTGCCAAAAGAGGGCTGAATTGGAACTAAATAAACAATTGTTGGCTGCAGCACGAGATGGTGACTTTAATAAAGTTAAAGATCTTGTAAGTCGGTGTGCTACTTTAGATACTCAAGATAGGCAGGGTTGGACACCTATACTCCTTGCTGCGGAAGCAGGTAAATGGAGTATAGTAAAATTTCTTCTTGATAATGGTGCTAATATCGATAATGAAACAACATATCAGGGAACACCTTTACATTATGCTGTACAAGAAGGTAATTTAGATATAGCTGAATTTCTTCTTGATAGAGGCGCTGATATTGAGTCTCAAAATTACTATAATCAAAAACCTTTACACATTGCTGTTCAAGCAGGTAGGCTGAATGTAGTAAATCTACTTCTTGATAGAGGTGCTAATATCAAGGCTACAGATATGTATAGTCAAACGCCTTTAGATTTAGCTACTCAAAAAGATTACAAAGAAGTAATAGAAGTTCTGAAACAAAAGCAATTGGATCTAAATAAAGAATTATTAATTGCTGCAGGAAAAGGAAACCTTGAAAAAGTTAAAGACAATGTCAGACAAGGCGCTAGTATTGATGCTAAGTATAATACTGGTCGAACTCCTCTGCATTGGGCTGCTAGAAATGGTCACTTAAGTATAGTACAATATCTCATAGAGAAAGGTGCTAATTTTTCTATTAAAGATAATGATGGTAAAACACCGTTGGATCTTGCATCTTGGAAAAGGCACGATACTGTTGTACAGTATTTAAACAGAATTAAGGGAGAAAATAAAAAACCCACACAACGCAAGCGTCGTCATAACCATGGAGATTACAATCGTTATCGTAGTCGCTTATCGCGTAAACCTCTTGCTATAGATTTAAGTAATCAACCTGAAATAGCGGCAAGTAGTAGTACGAGGCCATCTTCATGGCTAAATAGTTTGTTTGGTTGGGTAAAAGCAAAGAGTAGTTTATTAACAACAAACATAGTCAATCCTATAGGTAGATGGTTCATTGATAGTAAAGATATCAATGTTTCCAATAAGAATGAATCTTATAACTCTGTAGCTCAAGGTGATTTAAAAACAGTAGATTTTTCGCAAGTTGATGTAAATAGTACACTATTTTTGTTAGACGTATTTATAAGGAGGATTACAGGTCAAAAGTACATTTCTACAGTAGATCAGTCTATATCCCCACTAGAAGCATTGGGCTATGCATTGAATATTACAGAGGGATTTAAGCGATTATTGAATGAAACAGCCACTAAATCAGGTATATCAGTAAAAAATCTAAACTTTGATCCTGTGGCAGTACAATCGGCTATAGTTAGGCAAATAGTGAGTGAAAAATTTTCTAAAATATCAAAAACTCTATATTCATTTGCAAAAGAAGCGTGTCCAGAATTTCAACAAACCGATAAGTTCCTAGTCCACTTAAGGAATAATTTAAAAGGGGAGAAAGAAGCTGTACTGCTACAACAGAAAGTAGAGCAGACCTCAGATCAGCAAATTTCAAGAAAAGTGGTTGCAAAAGAGCTACCTAAAAAGCCTGATACTTTCTTAAATGGAACATCAGTAGTTAAAGGAATAAGCAGTGTGTTAGAGCGATAAATAGAGGGAACTATGAGGTCTTTTCTGACTGTAACTGTTTGATTTCATTAGAGGAAAGACCTGTAGTTTGTGATATGATGTCAGTAGAGACGCCAGCTTTAAGTAGGTTTTTGGCTACAGCTATTTTAGCCTGTTTTTCTCCTTCCGCTTTGCCCTTTTCATGGCCGATTTGGATGCCTTCTAGTTTAGCATCATCGAGTTTTTGAGCAAGGATAGCCTTCTCTTTCTGTACACTCAATATTCTTTCCTCATATGCGATCAAATCCTTTTCATTCCAGCGAAACCTATCTAATTCATCATATGCTAGCTTTATTATTGGAGCTTCTGCTGCTATCTTTTTCAAATCTTCTTCAGTTGTTTCTTCTGCATATTTAAAAAAGAAACACCATCTCTCTGTAGTATTCTCTAATTGCTCTACTCTATTTTTTGTAAATTTAGGCAACTCAATAAAGACAAATTGTAGATCTTTTAAGTAATGACCATTGGTTTTGATATCACGTATATTATGAGTAGAAATATAGTCAACTTCTTCAGGCAAAAGGTTACAATTGGAAATAGCAATAAAGAAAACTTTCTGAAGATCAATGTAATTACCAGACTTATCTAATTGTCTTGAGTAAGCCTTAGCAGCATAAAGTTGAGCACGTTTTTCAAAGCCTTTATCACGAGCGAGCTGCATTTCAATAACAAATCTATTACCAATAGAGTCTTTGCAAAGAACATCAACAATGCTTTGTTTGTCAGAGGCAATTTCAGGATCCATGATAGTGCTGAGGAATTCAATTTCTATTATTTGATCAGAAGTAGAAAAGTCCAAGATATTGTTCAGGAAGCAAATGAGGATATTTTTATTCTTTTCAGAGCCAAAGATTTTCTTAAAACTGAGGTCATTTTTAGGGTCTAGAAATTTAGAAAAAGCCATGACGAATTAACCTAGAAAGCATTAATAATTATACACAATTGTGAAGAAATATTCAACTTCTTTATTTTTAGTTTGTTTTTTTAAGTTTTGAATGCGTTGATGAAAAAAACGACCTCCATAGATGACCTTAAAATAGCATTCTCTACTTTAGATGGAAGAAATTTTACTACTTTTTATAACTACCTCTAAAAATAGCTTTAAAAGGCCAGTAAATGGATGCTATGAGTTTAGTAGCTGTAGAAGATACCCTTTTTAACGCTTTTTGGTGCAAGAGGCTAATCTCCATAAAAGTAGGAGCGCAAAAGCTCAATTACGACTATCGTATTGTAAAATATTCGAAAAATAATATCAATATTTTTGATAGTAAAATTTATATTAAAGTTATAATATACACAGAAGCTCTGTATGACTTAATAGCGTGGGCATTGTAGTTTTTGGTAGGTCTATTGGATATGCTAGCAAAATTTCTATCTCAAGCGGCTAAAGGAGCATTGTACATTATTAAGCAGTGAGGGTCTGTATAACGAGGTACTAAATGAAGTTAAAAATACACCTAGGGATTCAAGGGAAGGTATAGACCAGCTAAAGAAAAAGTGGCTGTTGCAATAGAAGAAACTATTGATCTAGAGAAGTTTAATGATGACCATCCATTAAGAGAAATTAATATTGCCTATGTTTCTGAAGGAGCTACAAACTATTTATTTAGCTTAAGTGATTCATCGGAACTGTATGATTTGAAAGAGGATAGAGGAAAAGCAATTTATCAGGCAATTAAATCAAATGATAGGGAGTTAGTAAAACATCTATTAATGATCCTTACGTCAGGTGATATTGAACTTGAATTTTTTAAGGAATTAGAGGTGTTACTGTCGAGAGCATATGAAGAATTAAAGGAAAAATTATCGCAGGACATATCTAGAAAAAAACATAAGTTTAAAACGTTTTGTGTGTAATAATGTTGACGTATTAATAGCAAAGCCTGTTGATATAAGAGCAATCTATTTATAGTTCAATCTGGAAAAATAGATGAGTTATTGCTAATTAAAATAGCAGAAGGCTTAGAAGAAGGAGAATTGCGCTCACAAATAAATCAGATGATAGAGACGCTAAAAAAAAATGAAAGGTTTGTAGAATTGGAATATAAAGTAAGAAGATTAGAATCAGAACTTGCAAGTGGAGAAGAGCAAGCTGAAGCTATGAAGTCTAGCATAAAAGAACGAGAAAGAGAAATGAGAGAGATTGGAGACAAAAGCAACCAAGTAATAAGGGAAAGAGAGAAATTATTATCAAAACTAAGCAAAAATGCAAATAGAAGACATTAGAGGCAGGCTACGAAAAAGAATGACCGCTAGCGACCTTGAATCTTTAGATTACAAACTAGGACAGAAAGTAAGAAGTTGTAGGTTAGCAAAGGGATATACTCAAAAAGATTTAGCAAAAAAAATCGATACAACATATCAGGTAATACTGCAATATGAAAAAGGAACACGCAGAATTTCAATTAAGAAATTATATGAGTTAGCAGAAGCATTATCAACAACTGCTAGAGACCTAGCTTACGGACAAGAAGTATCAAATGAGAAAGGGTATGAGGGAGAGGAGGTACTAAATCTAGTAAGAAGACATAAAGAGATTAAGGATCAAGAATTACGTGAAACGTTTTATTTATTAACTAAATTCATCCGTATTAGTGAGGAAGAAAGTGGAAAGGCAGTAAAAGTAGAGGTGGCAAAGGGTTTAGTTAAGGAAGGAGTTTCTGCTCATGTTATCTCTCAAACGACCAGTTTATCTATTGATGAATATGATAATGATGAGAAAAAAATTTCCATTCCGTATAAAGTAGGTCAAAGAATAAAAGAATGGAGGTTGATACGAGGATATACACAAAAAGATTTAGCGAATAAAGTTGGCATAACAAATCAAGGAATATATGAGTATGAACAAGGGAGAGCTGCTGTTTCACTTGAAATGTTAGATGAAATAGCAAAGGTACTATTAATTAATATTACAGATCTGCTTCCAGAAACAAGAGAAAATGAGAATAGTGAAGCAGAGCTATCAAGGTTAATAGAAGAATACAAAAAGATTAAAAGCCAAGAACTACGTCATGTACTAATAAAAT